>JANMYG010000168.1:0-12796 GCA_031381865.1 Betaproteobacteria bacterium
GCTGGTCGTGGAGTCCAGCGCACCGGTGGGTTCGTCGGCCAGGATCAGCTGCGGACGGTTCACCAGCGCGCGGGCGATCGCCACCCGCTGCTGCTGGCCGCCCGACAACTCCGACGGCGTGTGTTCGAAACGTTCGCCCAGTCCGACCTGGCGCAGCGCGTCGGCCGCACGCTGGCCCCGGCCGACCGTACCCACGCCGCCGTACACCATTGGCAACTCCACGTTTTCGAGGGCACTGGTGCGCGGCAACAGGTTCAGGTGCTGGAACACAAAACCGATGCGCCGGTTGCGGATCGACGCGAGCTGGTCGGGCCGCATGGTTTCGGCCGCTTCACCCGCGAGTTCGTAGGCCCCGGTGGTGGGCAGGTCGAGGCAGCCCAGGATGTTCATGAGTGTCGACTTGCCCGAGCCCGACGCGCCCATGATGGCAACGAAGTCCGCCTCGTGGATGTCGAGCGACACTCCGCGCAGCGCGTGCACGGTCTGGTCCCCCATCACGTAGGTCTTGGTGATGTCCCGTGCCCGGATCAGCGTGACCGCAGTGGCTGCCATCAGGCGCCCTAGAACGGCAGGCGCGGACCGGCCGCAGGCCGCCCGGAGCCGGAAGAAGCAGCGTCGGCGGGGGTTTGGATGCCCACGATGACCACCGCCCCTTCCTGCAGTTCGGCTGCATTCTGGCCACCCGGGCCGACCAGCAGTTCGGTGCTGGTGCCGTCGGTGATGCCCAGGCGCACATTGAAGGCCTTGGGTTTGCCGTCGTCACCCAACAGGTAGATCCTGCCGCGGGTGCTGGCGCGCCCCGCCGTTTCCGCCAGCAGGGCGGCGTATTTCGGTTTTTGCTCGGGCGTAAGCGTGTCGCCGATGCGCGCGCGCAAGTCGGCCAGGATGCGCTCACGCGCCTTGGGCCGTTCTTCGGCCGCCAGGTCGCGCAGCGCCATGAACCTGGGGCGTACATCGGCGAACATCGCGTCGACCTTCGCCGCCTGCTCGGTACCCATGCGCAGGTCCGTCACCAGGCGATTGCGGAAATCGGCCAATGGTCCACCGCCAGGCGAAGCAGCGGCGCCCGGTCCTGGCGCATCGCCTGCCGCCGGCGCCCGCGCTGGCCCCGCCGGTGCCTGGGCCAATGCGCCGGCAGCCGCGGCGGAACTCGCGGTGGCAGGCGAACTCTTGCGCGCTGTGGCCGCTGTGGCCGCTGTGGCCGCCGTAGCCGCCCCTGGGAGGACCCCTGCCTGCGCGCCGTCCGCCTTCGGTTTCGCGTCTGCGCCCGCCGCCATGCGCGCACCACTCGCGGCCGAAGTCGTGCCGCCGGCCGCAGCGGTCGCCCTGGCCTGCATCAATTCATACGCAGCACGCTGGTCGGGAGTCAGCATCGCGTTGATCTTCTGCTGCATTTCTCCAAGCAGCCTGGCGCGCGACGCCGCCCGTTCGGATTCTGCGAGTTCGCGCAAGGCCATGAAGCGGGGGCGCATCTCGGCCCCGATCGCATCGAGTTTGGCCTGTTGTTCAAGGTCGAGTTGCAGGCCCGCAACCAGGCGTTCGCGTTGCGCGGCCAGGCCACCACCACCACCGCCGCCGCCCGTCCCACCTGCAGGCTGGGCCTGGGCCGGCGAGATCCAGGACCAGCCAGCGGCGTCGCCGGTGCTGACGCCCGACGCACCGGCGGCGGGTCCGGATGCGGCTGCAGCGGCAGGCTCGACACCCGCGATGCGCACGCGCAGCGCGGCATTGGGCACCTTGAGCACGTTGTCGCGCGCGTCGGTGACCACCCGCACGTTGGCGGTCATGCCCGGCAGCAGGCGCCCGCCGGTATTCGAGAACCCCACCACCGCGACATAGGTCACCACGTTGGCGATCGTCTGCGCGGCTTTACGCACCTGGCGCACCGAGCCCTCGAAGGTCTGGCCCGGAAACGCATCGACCGTGAACGTGGCGCGCTGGCCAGTGCGGATTCGCCCCACATCACTTTCGTCCACACTCGCGTCGACCTGCATGTCGGACAGGTTTTGCGCGATCACGAACAGTTCGGGCGCCTGCAGGCTGGCCGCCACGGTCTGGCCCTTTTCGATCGCCCGCTTGATCACGATGCCGTCGACCGGCGAGGTGATCCGGGTGCGGGCCAGGTCGATACGCGCCTGGGCCAGCGCCGCCTCGCGCTGCGCCACATTGGCCGACGCGGTCTTGATCTGGGCCTCGGTCACACCCAGCTGGGCCTGGGTGGCCTTGAGTGTTTCGGTGCTCGTGTTGACCAGCGCCCGCGCCTTGTCGGCCTCGCTCTGCGCGACGAACTGCTTTTCCACCAGGCTCTGTTTACGGTCGAGGTCGCGCCGGGCCTCGTCGACGTCGACCTGGGCCCTCGACACCTGGGCCCGGCTCGCCGCCATGGTCGCCTGTGCTGTCAGCACGGCGGCGCGCGCGGCGTCGACGTCGGCCTGCGACGAACGCACGCGGTACTCGAAGGTTTCCGGGTCGATCTGAGCGATCAGTTGCCCGGACTTGACCTCCGAATTGAAGTCCACGAACAGGTCGCGGATCTGGCCCGAGACCTGGGTGCCGACCGATACCTGCGTCACCGGGTTGACGGCGCCGCTGGCCGAGACGGTGGCCTGCAGATTGCCGCGCTCGATTTTTGCCGTGCGGTACTGCACCGCTTCCGACTGTGCCCGCTGGCTCCACCACCACCAGGCGCCGGCCAAAACAAGGGCTGCGACAAGCAGCCACGCCAGGGAGTACTTCTTCATGCCCCCATTCTAGGAAAACAGCACCGTGATTCGGTCTGCCGCCGTAATGGCCGTGTAAAGCTGGCGCAAAGACGCGCCAGGACGCGGCGCCATCCGCACCGCCATGGCGTCGATTCGCGCCGCCAAAGCCGCATTTCATCGCAATGCGTTCGTGCCCGGGCGCCCGACCCGGCACAGTCCGGCTCAACCCGTGTCGGAGCAATCCATGAACCTCACACCTGTCGTCGCCATCCACATGACCGCCGCCATTGCAGCCGTCGTCCTTGGGCCGATTGCCTTGTGGGCCCGCAAAGGCGCCACCCAGCGCCCGCGCGTGCACCGCGCATTCGGTTATGGCTGGGTCACGCTGATGCTCGCCACCGCGGTCTCGGCGCTTTTCATCCGCGATTTCGCATTGCCCAACTGGGGCGGCTACACGCCGATCCATCTGCTGATTCCGGTCACCTTGGTGGCGCTGTTCAGGGCCTTCCATTTCCTCGCCGCGGGCAATATCCGCGGCCACCGCAAGAGCATGCAGGGCCTGTACGTGGGCGCCTGCCTGGTCGCTGGCGCTTTCACGCTGCTGCCGGCGCGTTACCTTGTCCAGCTGGTCTGGGGCCAGTGGATTGGCGTGGCCTGAATTCAACCAACCTGCAAGGAGAACCAGCATGTTTGTCCAAGTCGTCGCGCACACGCCGCTGTGGGTCTGGGGCCTGCTGATGCTGCTCATCGCGCTGGGCCTGGCGCAATCGGTCGCACGCAAGGTCAGCCTGCGCCGCGTCATCTGGCTGCCAATGGCCATGACCGCGTTGTCGCTGCATGGCACGTTGTCGGTCTTTCACGCCGACCAGTGGAGCTGGGTGCTGTGGCTCGGTGCGGCAGTGGCCACGGTGGCATGGTTCGCTTCCAGTGATCTGCCGGCCGGAGTCGGCTTCGAGCCGTCCACACGCACCTTCAGCCTGCCGGGAAGCTGGGAGCCCCTGGTCTTGATGATGGGCATCTTCCTGACCCGTTATGCCGTTGCTGTGGTGCTGGCGCTGCACCCCGCAATGACGCAGGACGTCGCCAGCGCCGCCATCGCGTCCAGCCTGTACGGAGCGATGAGCGGTGTGTTCATCGGCCGCATGTTGCGGCTGCTGCGCGCCACACGCGCCAGACCAGCCGAACCGGCGCGCGCCAGCGTCGCGTGGGGCTGAGCCGGGAAACCTTCATTTACCAGGGAGTACACACCATGACCATCGAAACCCTATCCGCTGCCGACATCGACCGTCTGGCACACAAACGCGCGGGCACCCGTATGGGCCTGGTGGTCCACGCGACCGTCTACCTGCTGGTCAACCTGGGGTTGTGGGCAATCGCGCTTGCGACTGGCCACCACTGGGCCATCTTTCCCTCCCTGGGCTGGGGCCTGGGCCTGGCCGTGCACGCCGCTATCGTGTTGTTGGCGATGCCTGGCGCTGGCCTGTACCAGCGGCTGCTGCAACACGAGCGCCTGCGTCTGCAGACGCAGCGAGACCCGTGGTAAGTGCGGACTATGCGCGACGTCGCGCGCGCATGGAACACCCATTCTCCCGCGGAGCCGGCTCTCTGATGCCCTTGGCGAAGCTTGTCATCCCGGCGCAGGCCGGGATCCAGCCATTGCAGGCCAGACCCGCAACAACGATGCCGCCGCGTCGCGCCGGACGGCGCCTGGCGTCGTGCGACCCGCGGTGGGGAAACTAGAATGAAGAGCATGTCCACGCCGCTGACGCCAGAAGAAATCGAGCGCATTGCGCGCAAGCGCGCCGGCGCCAAACTCGGCTGGTACGTGCATGCCGCGGTTTACCTGCTGGTCAATGGCGCCATGTTCATGGCGTCGGTCTACGGCCTGCGGCAGCGCCCATGGACGATCTACCCGGCGCTCGGCTGGGGTCTGGGCCTGTTGTTGCACGGCGTGGCGGTGTTTCTGCTCGGCGCCGGCAGCAGCCTGCGCGAAAATCTGGTGCGCAAAGAGCGCGAGCGCCTGCAGCGGCAACAGCAGGAACGTTGAGCTCGGCTGCGGTCCGGGCCTTGCCACCATGCAGATCGACTGGCTCCAGAAACTGCGTTTCTTTTTGCAGACGATGGCGTTCTGCCTGGCAATTTCGGCCATCCAGGTTGCCTTCCAGCCCGAGCGACCGTACGAATTGCCACTCGTCTATTCGCTGTGCATCGGCACCGCTACCTGGGCGCTTATCGACTTCGGCCGCCACCTGTTCCCTTCGTCTTCGGAAACCGGCTGGCCGCGCGGACCGTCCGTGCTGGTGTTGTGTGTGGGCGGCATTGTTGGCGGTTACCTGCTCGGCACGCTGGCGGCAGACTGGTGGTTCGGCTGGTCGTCATGGCAGGGTGCCGGCCGCTCGCAGCTGTTCGCATCGATATTGATCAGCGCCATGGCCGGGATCAGCGGCACGTTCTACTTCTACACCCGCACCCGGCACAGCTACCTCGAAACCAGGATGTCCGAAGCGCGCCGCCACGCCTCGGAGGCGCGGCTCAAACTGCTGCAGACCCAGCTCGAACCGCACATGTTGTTCAACACGCTGGCCAACCTGCGCGTGCTGGTGGGCACCGATGCGCCGCGCGCGCAGCACATGCTGGACCACCTGATCGCCTACCTGCGCGCAACCCTGAGCGCATCGCGCGCCAACACCCATTCCCTGCAAGCCGAATTCGACCGGTTGCGCGATTACCTGGAATTGATGGCCGTGCGCATGGGCCCACGGCTGGCGTACGAGCTGGACCTGCCGTCGTCCCTGGCCGAGCAGCCGGTTCCCACGCTGCTGTTGCAACCACTGGTGGAAAACGCGATCCAGCACGGACTGGAGCCCAAGGTGGCAGGCGGCAGCATCACCGTGCGCGCCCGCCGCGTGGACGAGCGCCTGGTGCTGGAGGTGCGCGACACCGGCGTGGGCCTGCCGACCCACGGCGCCAGGGCCGACGGCTTCGGGCTGGCGCAGGTGCGCGAGCGGCTGAGCGCGGCCTTCGACGACCGGGGCGGGGTTGAATTTGTCGCCGGGAGCGCCATCGGGACCGCTGTGCGCATCACCATGCCGATGGCGAAATGACGCTGCCATGAAGCCGGGAATCAGCGCCACCGCATTGATCGCCGAGGACGAGCCGTTGCTCGCGGCGGCGCTGCAGCAGGAGCTTGCGCGCGCCTGGCCCGAGCTCGACATCGTGGCCGTCGTGGGTGACGGTGGCTCCGCCGTGAAGATCGCCCTGGAGCGCAAGCCCGACGTGTTGTTCTTCGATATCCGCATGCCCGGCATGGGCGGCCTGGAAGCCGCGGCCGAACTGGTTGACGAATGGGACACGGCGGCCGCGCAGGCCCTGCCGTTTCCGGCGCTGGTGTTCGTCACCGCCTACGACCAGTATGCGGTGCAGGCTTTCGAGGCCCAGGCCATGGACTACCTGCTCAAGCCGGTGCAGGCGCACCGGCTGCAAAAAACCGTTGCCAAGTTGCAGCAGCTACTGGCCGGCCGTTCGCGGGCGGCGACCACACCGGGCACGCCGGTGGCGGACACCGGGCTGGACCACACGCTGGCCCAGTTGCGCCAACTGATGGCGCAGCCGGTCCACGCCGCGCCCGTGGCACCCCTCAAGCTGATCCAGGCCAGCGTAGGCACCACGATCCAGATGGTGCCGGTCGAGCAGGTGGTCTATTTCGAGGCAGCCGACAAGTACGTCCGGGTCCTCACGGCCGATCGCGAGTACCTGATCCGCACCCCGTTGCGCGAGTTGCTGCCCCAACTCGACCAGCAGCAATTCTGGCAGGTCCACCGCGCAACCGTCGTGCAGGTGCCGGCGATACGCGCTGTCACGCGCGACGAAGCCGGGAAACTGTGGCTGCAACTTGCCGGTCGCACCGAGCGGCTGGCTGTCAGCCGGCTCTATGCGCACCTGTTCAAGGCGATGTAGCGGGTCATCGGAAAGTGGTCACCATGCATGCTGCCGCCAGCCAGCCCACGCGTCCTGACGCACAGGCAGTGCTCGAGTTCTGGCTGCGCGACGGGCTGCAGGCGGGCTGGCCGACCGAGAGCCTCGGTTGGTTATGGTTCGGTGGTGGCGCCCAGTTGGACCAGGACATCGAGGCGCGCTTTGGCCGTCTGGTGCGGGACGCAGCCGCGGGCGGATTGGCCGGCTGGGAGTCGAGCGCGCTGGACCGGCTGGCACTGGTGGTACTGCTCGACCAGTTCACTCGCAACGTATTTCGCGGCCAGGCAACCGCCTTTGCCGGAGACGAACGCGCCCAGGCACTCGCGCGTGATGCGTTCGCGCGCGGCTGGGACACAGTGCTGCCGCTGGTTGGCCGGGTGTTTCTGACCATGCCGCTGACCCACGCCGAGTCGCTGCACGTGCAGGAGGATGCGGTCCGCCGCATGCAGGCCCTGCAGGTGGCGGCCGGCGCGGAACTCGACAAGGAGCTGGCGGGCTTTGTCGATTTCGCGCGCAAGCACCGGGACATCGTGGCGCAATTCGGGCGTTTCCCGCACCGCAACGCGGTACTGGGCCGGGAGACCACGCAGCAGGAACTGGTGTTCCTGCGCCACGGTCCGCGCTTCGGTCAGTAGGGCGAAGCGGCGCCCGCGCTAACGGCGGCCATAACCCGGCTGACCGTCGTCGAAGCCGTGCCGGTCATCGCCGCGGTCCCAGCGCTCCTGGTCCCGCTGCCCACGGCGTCCATGGTGGCGCGGACGCCATCCGTGCCGGTAACCCGGCTCTGCCCAAGCCGACTGCGCGTAGTAGGTCGCAGGCGCATACGCCACCGCTGGCGGCCCGTAGACCACCTGCGGCTGGTACACCACCGCCGGCTGGGTGTAGTAGACCGGCTGGGTGTAATAGACCGGCTGGGGCACCACAACCACCGGACGCGGGTACAACAACTGCGGCGCGTTGGACGCGTTGACCTGCACGCCGGGCGACCCCACTCCCACCGACCAGAAAACATCACGCGCCTGCGCGGCGCCGCCTGCCACCAGTGCGGACGCGCCCACCACGGCGGCTGCCGCGAGTCGATAAAGCCGTCTTTGAATTCTCATGCCAGTCTCCTTAAGAACATTACTCCGGACAGCGTCGCCGTCCGTCTTCATTAAACGCGCCGAAACCGCCTGCGGATGGCCCGCCAGGTGTGACAAGGATTGCGAAACGTAAACCCGCTGCGGCCCCGGATCGGCGTCCCCACGTCGGCGACGGCGGCACGCCGCCTAAAATCCCCACCATGAGCCTGCCCTCCCCCTCCCCCCATAAGCCAGGCACGCCCGCGGCGACCGATGGCGCCAAACCGAGCAACTTCCTGCGCCAGGCGATCGAGGCGGACCTGGCCGACGGCACCTATGCGAGCCGCCGATGGGGTGGCAGCCCCGGCGATGGCGCCCACCATGTGGCAGGGAAACCGGACCCGGCGCGGATTCGCACGCGCTTCCCGCCGGAACCCAACGGCTACCTGCACATCGGCCACGCCAAAAGCATATGCGTGAACTTCGGCCTGGCGCGTGATTACGGCGGGGTGTGCCACCTGCGCTTCGACGACACCAACCCGGAAAAGGAAGACCAGGAGTTCGTTGACGCGATCATCGATACCGTGCATTGGCTCGGTTTTGGCTGGGAGGCCAATGGCACCAGCCACCTCTACCATGCCAGCGACTACTTCGATTTCATGTACCGGGCGGCCGAGTACCTGATCGAGTCCGGGCACGCGTATGTGGACGAGCAAAGCGCGGAAGACATGCGGGCCAATCGCGGCGACTTCGGGAAACCCGGCGTCAACAGCCCGTTTCGGGATCGCACGCCGGCGCAGAATCTGGCGCGCTTTCGGGAAATGCGCGATGCCAGACACCTGGACGGCACGATGGTGTTGCGCGCCAAGGTCGACATGGCCAGCCCGAACATCAACATGCGCGATCCGACCATCTACCGGATCCGCCGCGCCGAGCACCACAACACGGGAGACAAGTGGTGCATCTACCCGATGTACGCCTACGCGCATCCGATCGAGGACGCGCTGGAGCAAATCACGCACAGCATCTGCACGCTCGAGTTCGAAGACCAGCGTCCCTGGTACGACTGGTTGCTCGAGCGTTTGATAGAAGGCCGGCTGCTGGACGCGCCGCCGCCGCGCCAATATGAATTCGCACGCCTGAACCTGACCTACGTGATCACCAGCAAACGCAAGCTGGCAACGCTGGTGTACGACCACAAGGTCAACGGGTGGGATGACCCGCGCATGCCGACGCTGGTCGGATTGCGCCGCCGTGGCTACACGCCGGAGAGCATCCGGCTGCTGGCAGAACGCACCGGCACCAGCAAGTCGGGCGGCTGGACCGACTACAGCACACTGGAGGGTTGCCTGCGCGAAACGCTCGACGTCTCGGCGCCGCGCGCGATGGCGGTACTCGACCCGGTGCAACTCTCCATCGCCAACTGGGACGAGGTGATGGGCGGCGCGGGCGCCGCCACCGGGTTGCTGGACCCGTGCCACGCTCCCGTGCACCCGCACTTGCCGCAATTGGGTCGGCGCGATTTCGTGATGGGCCGCGACGTGTGGATCGAGCGCTCCGACTTCGAGGAGTCACCGCAAAAGGGTTTCTTCCGGCTGTTCCCGGGCAACAAGGTGCGCCTGAAATACGGCCATGTCGTGGAATGCACGGGCTGCAGCAGGAACGCCGAAGGTGCCGTCACGGAGGTACACGCGCGCCTGGTGCCCGATACCAAGAGTGGCACGCCGGGTGCGGACGCGGTCAAGGTCAAGGGCGTGATCACCTGGGTTGCCGTGGCAGACGGCCTGCCGGCCGAAGTGCGGTTGTACGACCGGTTGTTCACCGAACCACAACCCGATGCCGGCGGCAGGGACTTCCTGGCCAGCCTCAACCCCAACAGCCTCAGGATCGTGCAGGCCGTTGTGGAGCCGTCCCTGGCCAAGGCGAAAGCGGACGACCGGTTCCAGTTCGAGCGCCACGGTTATTTTGTCGCCGACCGCGTGGACCACGCGCCTGGCCACCCGGTGTTCAACCTGTCGGTGGGGTTGAAGGACAGTTGGGGCAAGTAGCCACGGCCGCAGCGGCGCCAAGTGCTGCGCTCGGGGCCTCAGAGCTTGAACTGGTAACGCATCGCGACAGCAGCCTGGTTGGTGACTGAGGGCGCCGCCTTCCATGAGCCTTCAAACAGATGCCTCACCTTGATCTGGTCCTGAAGCTGGCCCTGCAAATGCTCGCGCGGCCAGGCACCCCACGCAAGGCGCGGCAACACGGTAATGCGCCCGTTGCGCGTTCCGGAGAGAAACTCGTTGCAGACCTGGCTGAACAGCATGGGGCCGGTCAATTCCAGCGTAAATCGCGCCGATCGGCTCCAGTCCACGATCTGCCGGCTGTCCATTTGCGACACGTTATACGCAATGCGCTGAAGTACCAGAGCAAGGGCCGGGTGGCCGCTGCTCGCGGCGAAGGTCCACTGCAGCAACTGGTGTGGCAGACAGTAGCGCACCATGTACGCGTCGATACCACGGGAAAAGGTTGACGGAGCCATCTCCAGCCCAACCACCAGGTGTTCAACGTCCAAGTCCAGATAATTGTGCAGCGGCGCGCAGCAACGGGTGTCGGTATCCGCGTAGATGCCGCCGCCTTCATAAATGGCCGCATAACGGAACATGTCCGCCTTCTGGACCGCAAGCGGCAACTTGTCGTAGGTCGCGAGCAATTGCGGAAAACCGCGGGCGATCACCGCCCGGCATGCCGCGTCGTCATAGAAGTGGTATCGGAAATCCGGGTGATACAGCTTCCAGCTTTCACTCGACGCTTTGGCAAACGTGTCATCGCGATGGGTCTGGACAATGCGGCGAGTGATGGTCATTGCCTGAAAGCCTACCACCGGACCCGAACGGGTGCCGGGTTGAGTGTCTGCCAAGGAAGCGCATGACCTTCACGCGCGCAGGCGGTGCGATTTGCTCGCGCCAATCGCGGCAGGCCGCACGACAAGCCGAGGCAGTGCCTGGTACCGCGCATGGTGATTGCGCGCGCGTTGATATAGTCCAGCGCAGGTCCGCGTGTCGCTGGCCGCACAACAGACGGAGGCCGACCATGGCAAAAATTTTCGCAATCTACCAACAGCCGGCAGACGCGGCGGTGTTCGACGACTACTACTTCAACAAACATGTTCCGCTGGCCAAGACCATCCCGGGCCTGCGCAGTTATGAGGTGACCCGCGGTGATGTGATGGGCATGGCGGGCAAACACGGCGTGTATCTGGTGGCCGTCCTGGAGTTCGATTCGATGGCGGCCATTGGCGCCGCGATGGCCTCGCCGCAAGGCCAGGCGACTGCCGCCGATCTGGCCAATTTTGCAGCTGCGGGCGTCGACGTGATGATGGGCGAGACCAGGTTGGTGTAGGCCCGCGCCCGGCTGGCTAGGCTGGGCGCTCTAGGATAGATGCCTGTTCTAGGGTGCGTTCACTATGGCGGATCGGGACAATCGTGTTCAGTCCTTGATCCATGCAGCTCGTGCTGGACAGGGCGCTCCAAAACCTTTCTTCACTTTTCAGGAAACAACCATGACCGCCAGGAATCTATCCACCGTGACCACCGATCTGATCGAGTGCTACGGCAACACCGCCAAGAACATGATCAACGCCTACCGTGTCGGTGGCGAGCGCGTGATCGGCTTCGTCGACCAGCGCTGGGAAACAGCGCTCGAGAAGACCGGCTCCAAACTGAAGCCCGAAGTGCGCGTCAACGCCTTGTCGGCGCAGAAAAAACTCACCAGCTACTATGCCAAGGGCGTCAACCTGACGTCCGACAGCGCCGACATTGTGGTCAGCAAGGTGGTCGAACTGGCCGGCAAGGGCGTGCACCAGGTGGCCGCCAACGCCAGCCGTTTTGAAAAGAGCACCGGTGTCACCGCGTTGAACACACTCGCGCATGCGGTGGTTCCAGCAGCCGAAGTGGTCAACAAGATTGCCGGCAAACTCGAACAGCAATCCAGCGTTC
Source organism: Betaproteobacteria bacterium (assembly GCA_031381865.1). Classification (GTDB taxonomy): domain Bacteria; phylum Pseudomonadota; class Gammaproteobacteria; order Burkholderiales; family Burkholderiaceae_C; genus CAISIP01. Next base: position 11,719 of record JANMYG010000168.1, read on the forward strand.
TGGCAAACCGGATTGCCGGCAAAAAAGCTTCTGTCAAGGTCGCTGCCGTCAAACGCGTAACGCCATTCAAGAAGGCACGTTCGCGCAAAGCGGTCTGACGAAACCGCTGGCCGTAGCCCGACGCCCTGGCACCTCTTCGAGGCGCCAGGGCGTTTCTGCGATTGCGTCCAGTCTCGACCCGGGCGCCCGCCGGCCGGGCCTGATGACGCCGCCAGCGGGATGATGATTTGGTGCTAAAACAGCGCCATGCTCCGCACTCCGCCCGACTTCGTTCCGCTGCTGGCCGCGCAGCCACACCCGGCACCGCACAACTTCGTGTTTTGTGGCGACGCGCTGCTGGTGCGCGAATCCGACCTGGCATTGCCGGACCACATCGTCCTCGCCGGACTGCCCGATCAGGGCGGTGCGTTCCTGCCCGTGGGATTGCTCGCCGACCGATATTGCCAGGCTGCCTGGCTGGAGCGCGGCAGCGTAGCGGCACCCGGTTTCGTGTTCCGGAAATTGCGCGCGCTGTTTGGCGCGATCGACGAGGAACTGCTGGCAGTCGCGGGCCGGGCCTACCAGATTGCGGAATGGGCCCGCACACACCGTTTTTGCGGAGCCTGCTCCACGCCGACCGTGCACGTGCAGGGCGAGCGCTGTGTTCGGTGCCCTGCATGCGGACAGGTCGCGTACCCGCGGATATCCCCCGCGATGATGGTGCTGGTCAAGAAGGGCAACGCGATCCTGCTGGCGCGGCATACCAACTCCCCGAGCCGATTCTTCACTGCGTTGGCCGGATTTCTGGAAGCCGGCGAGTCGATCGAAGATGCGGTGCACCGCGAGGTATTTGAGGAAGTCGGACTGAAGGTCGGCAACGTGGTGTACTTCGGCAGCCAGCCCTGGCCGTTTCCGCATTCGCTGATGATCGCCTACACGGCCGACTATGTCAGCGGATCGATCGTCATCGACGAAAGCGAAATTGCCGAAGCACGCTGGTTCGGACCGGACGACCCCTGCCCCGATGTCCCGCCGCTTGGGCTTTCGATCGCAGGCCATCTGATCCACAGCCACCGCGTCATGCGGCGCGATCGGACCG
>JANMYG010000194.1:0-6783 GCA_031381865.1 Betaproteobacteria bacterium
CCCAGGCGCTGCATCGCGCCGGGCCGGCTGTTCTCGATCAGCACATCGGCATCCAGCACCAGTTGCCGGGCCAGGTCGCGTTGTCGCGGGTCCTTGAGGTCCAGCACCACCGACTGCTTGCCCCGATTGATGGACGCGAAGTTCTCGCTGAAGCCCTGGCTCAACGGCGGCCATTGCCGCATCGCGTCGCCTTCGGGCGACTCGACCTTGACGACCTCGGCACCGAAGTCCGCCAGCAACATGCCGCAGAACGGGCCCGCCGCCACATGGCAGAACTCGACCACCTTGACGCCGTGCAGCGGTTGAACCGTTATCGACATGTTGTGTCTCGTGAGGCGTGGATGGCGCCATGGTGCAGGGCTGGCGAGGGAGCGGGATTCGGCAGACGCGCGGCGACGGCATTCGGCAGAAAAATTCGTTCGCCCTGAGCTTGGCCCGCCGTGCACGGTTCGTGTCGAACGAACGCCGATCGGGTCTCAGGTGCGCGGCAGCGGCTGCAACATGCTGACGCGGTTGCCTTCGGTGTCCATGAACGACACATACTGCCCGACGCCGGGGATGGACATCGCCTCACCCAGCACTTCGCCGCCGGCTTCGGTGACTTGTTTCATTGCCGCGCCGATGTCGTCGACGGCGATCACCACCGACGGATGTTGCGCCGGCCAATCCGGTTTGCGCGCGAAGAAGCCGCCATTGATCGCACCCGCATTCTTCGGCCGGCCGTCCTCGGTTTCGGTGGTGGTTGCCAGCACGTAGTCGCCCATGTCGGCACCGAGCGTCTGCATCTGCCAGCCGAATGCGCTCTCGTAGAAGCTGGCCATGCGGGCGCGATCGTCAAAGGGCATTTCGAAGTGAACAACGGGATTCATGCCTGTTCTCCTTGTGGGTCGGGGGAATTGCCGAAATGGCGCGGCAATCAAAGCGTCGCCGCGAGCGCTGCCAGCTGGTCTGTGGCGATGCCCCAACCGGCGTGGAAACCCATCTTCTCGTGCGCCGCGCAGTCTTCGGCCGTCCAGTGCCGGGCGCGCGCCGTGTACCGCGTCTTGCCGCCTTCGTCTTCAAAGCTGAGCACTCCGGTGAAGAATGGCTTGGCCGCGGGAACCCAGGCCGAGGTGTACGCATCGGTGAACACGATGCGTTCGTTTGGCACGACCTCGAGGTACACGCCGCGGTTGGGCATTTCGGTTCCGTCCGGCCCCTGCATCACGATGTAACTCGCGCCGCCCGCACGCACGTCGGTTTCGGCATGGATGGTTCGCCAGGGCGGCGGCGTGAACCATTGCACGATCAGCGCGGGTTCGGTCCAGCACCGGTAGAGTTTGTCGCGCGGCGCATCGATCAAGCGCGTCAGGACCAGTTCGCGGGCATCCGCGTCCGGCGGGTTGGCTGCGTGTGACATCTGTGCCTTTCAGGTTTGTTGACGACGATTCGGGTCGTGCCCCGGTGTTTCGGCTTGCCCGGGCCAACCAAGGCCGCGACACCGGCATGCATCTTAATGCCGCAGCCGCCGATTGGGCCTTGTGCCGCGCACGGGATCGGGCCGGCTGCCGGCCGCCTATCGCGATCCGCCCTCGCTCGGCAGCCGGGCCACAACCTGCAATGCGGCCGCGCCGGGCCTGACGACAACGCCCTCGCCCGCTGCCGGGACGACCTGGGTCAGCGCCGTGATGTTGACCTGGTGCGTCACCACCACCAGCACCCCGGGCCCCTTCCACTGGCCCAGGATCTTCAGCGCGGCCGATGTCTGCGCTGCGTTGCGCTCGGGCGACCCGAAGAAGGAATTGAACGCTTCGGCCTCCATTGGCATGCCGGGGAACGCCAGCTGCGCGGTTTCGCGTGTGCGGCACCACTGGGACGTCAGGACGCTGCGCACGGGGATGCGTCGCGATCTGAATTGCGCGCCGATATGCTGCGCCTGCGCGCGCCCGGCCGCATCCAGATTGCGTTGGGTGCTGCAATCGCCCAGCGTGAAGTTCGCGGGGTCCCCGACACCGGGGGCGTTGGCATGCCGGTACAACACGATCGTGCCGTCATTGAGCGCGGACCAGCCGGATTCGGCGATTGCGGTCGCCTGGCAAAGGGCCGCGCTCAGGAAGACGCAGGTGATGGCGACCAGATGCGCGCGGCGGTCCCCAAGGCGGCCGATGCGCCGGCCCAGTCGGTGTGTCAGCATCACGGATAAGGCACCAAAATTGCACTACCCACTGCGTCGGTGCATCAGACCGTGCGCACGAAGTCGACCACGCCCGACGCGCAGGCCAGCAGCTGCGCGCCGATGGTCTGGTTCCAGTGCTGCTCGGCGCCGTAGTCGAGGCGCCATTCGTGCAGGCGGCACGTCAGCAGTCCCAGGTCGTACTCGTCGGTCATGCCGATGGCTCCGTGCATTGCGTGGGTCGTGGCGGCCACCAGGCCGGCGGCCTCGCTGGTGCGCGACTTCGCGATGGCAGCTGCCAGCAGCGTCGGGGCGCTGCCGGCAGACTGGAACGCCGACTCGGCCGCGATGGCACCCGCCGCAACATGCTCGGCCATGAGGCTTAACTGCTGCTGGATGGCCTGGAACTTGCCGATCGACCGGCCGAGCTGCACCCGCGTGTTGCAGTGCTCCAGCGCCATGTCGAAGCTGCGCAGGGTCGCCAGATGTGCCACCAGGCGGCCCACCGTCGCCGCATGTTTCTGCTTGTCGCCCTGCGCTCGCAGCGTGGTGATCCAGAGTTCGAGCAAGGCGATGCTCGAGTAGATACGCTCCGGCCCGCTGCGCTCGAAAGCCCGCTCGGCATTCACCTGCGCCCAGCCGCTGCCCTCGGAGCCCAGCAGTGCGTCCGGGGCCAGCCGCACATTGTCGAAAAAACTTCAGAGAAGTGCGCGTCACCGGCCAGATCGCGGATCGGGCGCACCGTGACGCCGGGCAGGGACAGGTCGACGATGAACTGCGACAGGCCCGCTTGCCGGTCGGCTGTGTCGCCCGAGCTGCGCACCAGCGCGATCATGTATTGGCAGCGGTGGGCGTTGGTGGTCCAGATTTTCTGGCCGTTCAGCACCCATGCTGACTGCGCGGGCCGCGCGCGCGTGGATACGCTGGCCAGATCGGAGCCGGAATTGGGCTCGCTCATGCCGATGCAGAAGAACGCCTCGGCGCGACAGATGCGCGGCAGGTAGAACGCCTGCTGCGCGGCAGTGCCGAATTTCAGGATCAGCGGCCCGCTCTGGCGGTCGGCGATCCAGTGCGCCGACACCGGGGCGCCCGCGGCCAGCAGTTCCTCGACCAGTACGTAACGTGAAAACGCATCCAGGTTGGCTCCGCCGAATTGCGCCGGCAGCGTCACGCCGACCCAGCCGCGCGCCGCAAGACGTCTGCTGAATCCGGCGTCGAAACCCATCCAGGAGCGGGCCCGCACATGTGCCGGCGCGGGCTCCAGCGCCGATTGCAGGAACGCCTTGACCTCGGCGCGCAGGCGCTCGGCATGTGGCGGCAGTGTGGCCAGACGCAATCGGCTCGGCAAGTGACCCACAACTCCCTCCCCTGTGATCTTTCACGGTCGTCGACGTCCCCCCGGTGGTTGTCGTGGTGGTAGGGCCGCACCGCGCGATACCGCACCAGGATCAAAGCTGTTCAGTTCGTCATGCCCGAAATGATCCGGCATCCATGGATTGCGGGCGCTGAAATTCCGGACCTGATCCGGGGCCGCAATGGCATGGGTAAAACGAACACTATTGAAGCTAGCATCCAGCCTGTGCCACCAACCACCAACCACCAACCTGTTGCAGGATAACGCCATGCCCGAATTTCTCAAGTACGAACAACTCGACCACGTCGTCACGCTGACCATGAACGAGCCCGAGCGGCGCAACCCGCTCACCGGCAATTCGGCGGTGCCGGATTTTCTGGCGGCCATCGACCGCATCCACAACGACCACAACGTGCGCGCCGTCATTCTTACCGGCGCGGGCACGGCGTTTTCTTCCGGCGGCGACGTGCGCAACATGCAGCGCCAGGCCGCAGGCGACGCCTCGGGCATGCAGATTCGCCACGAGTACCGCACCGGCATCCAGAAGCTGCCGCTGGCATTGTTCAACCTGGAGGTGCCGGTGATCGCCGCGATCAACGGTGCAGCGGTCGGCGCGGGACTCGACCTGGCCTGCATGTGCGACGTGCGCATCGCCTCGGAACAAGCCAGGTTCGCCGAGAGTTTTGTCAAGCTCGGCATCATCCCGGGCGACGGTGGCGCCTGGTTGCTGCCGCGCATCGTGGGCATGTCGCGCGCCGCCGAGATGGTGTTCACCGGTGATGCCATCACGGCCGAGGTCGCGGCCCAGTGGGGGCTGGTGTCACGCGTGGTCCCGGCGCAGCAATTGCTGGGCGCCGCCAACGAACTGGCGCTGCGCATCGCCGCCAATCCGGGCCATGCCGTGCGCCTTTCCAAGCGGCTGTTGCGCGAGGGCATGCACACGCGCCTGGACACGATCCTGGAGATGGCGGCGGCGTTCCAGTCGCTGGCGCACCAGACCGACGACCACCGTGAGGCGGTGGCGGCATTCCTGGAAAAGCGACCGCCGGTATTCAAGGGCTGAGGGCGGTGGCCGGCCGGCCCTACTCGAGCCAACGCGTGAAGGCTTCGGTCGGCACGCGGGGTGGCCGGTAGGAATTGATCTTGTCGGACGTATCCGCGTGGCCGATGGCCATTCCGCACACCAGCATCTCGTCCGCGGCGGCGCCGATGTGCGGCTTGATGATGCCGGCAAAACCGTTCCAGGCGCCCTGCGGGCAGGTATGCAGCCCGCGCGCGCGCGCGGCGATCATGATGTTTTGCAGGAACATCCCGTAGTCGACCAGGCTGCCGCGACCCAGATCCCGGCTGACGGTGAACATCATCCCCACCGGCGCATCGAAGAACTTGAAGTTGCGCTGGTGGTGCGCGTGCATCTTGTCCTTGTCGCCCTTGCCGATTCCCAGCACGCCGTACATGCCCCAGCCGTTTTCGCGGCGTCGCTCGATGTAGGGGCTGACCCATTTGCGCGGGTAGTAGTCGTATTCGTCCCGGTACTGCGCCGCCGCGTCGGGGTTGGCGTAGATGGCATCGTGCGCCACGCACACCTTGGCCACCAGGTCGTCGCGCGACTTGCCGCGCAACACATAGACCTTCCAGGGCTGGGTGTTGGTGCCAGACGCCGCGAGGCGTGCCACGTCCAGGATGTCTTCGATGGTCTGTCGCGACACTACTTCCTGCGTGAACGCCCGGCAGGAAATGCGCGTGGTGATGGCTTCGTCGATGGCGTGCGTGGAATTCATGGCTGGATTTTCGCGTATCGACCAGCCGCATACCGGCCCCACCAGCGCTGGCTGCCTGGCGGCGGACAGACCGGCAGGTCAGGGGGTGACTGCCGGCGCCATGGAAAGGCCTTGCCCTGGCTACCAGCGTCTCGTTACGCGATGCTCTGTGCTCTCTGCTCTCTGCTCTCTGCGCCCTCCGCCCTGCTCTCTCCTCACTGCCGGCTGCAGCGCAGTGCGGCGTTGCGCACCGCATCAGCGACGCTTTTGATGCCGGCGCTCTCGGCCTGGATGCGGGCAATGTCCTGCGCCGACAGCAGTTCCGGGTTCAGCACCCGGTCCTTCCATAACGGGTCGCCGTTCCAGCGCAGCGGGTTCTGCACTGTCGTGCGCGCAGCGGGCGCGCTCTCCAGCACCCGCAGCGCCAGTTCGAGTGTCGCGTCCTGGGAGCCGGTGTCATTTGGAATGCCGGCGGCATTGCCAAGCGGGAAGTCGCTGAACAGGAAGCGCGGCACGCCACAGTGCTCCACGATGTCCCTGGCCGCGCCCATAACCACGGTGGCGATGCCGTTGGCCTCGAGGTGCCGGGCCGCGAGCGACATCGACTGGTGGCAGACCGGGCAGTTGGCCACCAGGATCGCCGCGTCCACCTGGTCGGCCAGGCACCGGGCCAGCAGCTCCGGGCAATCCACGCCCATGGTGTGGCGCTGGCTGCGGTTGGTCGGCACCCCATGGAAACGCGCCGCCAGCGCCCCGATGCGCCCGGCCTGCGCCGCGCGCCGCAACGCGGGCAGCGGAAACCAGGCATTGGCGTCATCCCCCATCTGCTCGCGGTTGACGCTGACATGGGAAACCCGCAGGTCGTGGTCCCGCGCCATGTCGCCCGAGTAGACCTGGTAGAACTTGGCCGCCGCGTTGTAGGGCGAACCCGCGCCCTGCGGCCCCTTGTCCGACTGATAGGGCGCCGCTGTCGTCAACAACGTGACCCGGCAGCGCGACAGCGGCTTGGACAGCGGCTGGAACGGGACGCTGCGGAAATGCGCGTAGCGGTAATGGTTGTCGGTGCCCAGCGCGTCGTACCAGGCATGGGTGCGGTCGATGTAGCGAACCGGCTGGTCCCAGTCCGGTAGCTGATCGGCAGGCAGGTCCGGGGTCGGGTCGATCGGGCTCACGAAATGCTTCGAGATTCGCCAAGTTCAACGCGCCTGGATGTGGATCGCGACCCCGCCCCGGCGTACAGGCACCGGCAAAACAGCGTTCCGGTCGCTGGAACATGGGCTGGCATTGCTGAACTCTATCGCAACGGTGCATCACGTCAATGTGTCCACGGACACCTGCCGCTGATCGCCCAATCAGATCAGTGGGGTCTGCGCGCGCCATGGAATTCGAACTACCGGGCAACGCTGGCACGTCTTCACCTGGGTGCTTCCGGCTTCGGCTTAACGAGGGCGTTGCCAGCTTTGGCGCCGCACGGCCATCGGGTTCTTGCCGCAGGCAAACCGGGCCGGGGTTGAAGC
>JANMYG010000600.1:0-2492 GCA_031381865.1 Betaproteobacteria bacterium
GGCGTGAACTGGATGCGTTTGAAGTTTCCGCGCACGGTGTTGGCCAGCGTCTTGACGGTCAGCGTCTTGGCCAGGCCCGGTACCCCTTCGACCAGCAGGTGGCCCTGGGCCAGCATGGCCACCATCACCCGTTCGAGGAAGCGGTCCTGCCCTACGACGACGCGCTTGACTTCATACAGGATCTGTTCCATCAACTGGGACGTGTCGCCCGTTGCTTCGTGCTTGCTGTCCATGCCTGTGCCTTTCAGTTGTTGGGTGGGGGAGTGCGTTGACCGGCCATGTGCCGCGTGGGCTGCGAGTTGCCGCTTCAGGTCCTCAAAAAGGATGCAGACCTGCGGCCGAAGCGGCGTTTTCGATTGGAACGGCAAAACCGATGCCGATGAAGGTGCGTGCCTGCCCCGGGTTCAGGATCGCCGTCACGATGCCGACCACCTGCCCGTCCATCGTGACCAGCGGGCCGCCCGAGTTGCCGGGGTTGGCGGCGGCGTCGAACTGGATCAGGTTGGTCATCTCCTGCCGGCCTTCGGGCGACCTGAACTGGCGCTTGAGGCCCGAGACGACACCGGCCGAAGTCGAAGGACCGATGCCGAACGGGTACCCCACCGCGACCACCTGGTCGCCCGGCACCAAGTCGCCGGTGGAGCGCATGGTGGCGGCGATCAGGTCGTCCGGAATCTTGTGCGCCTGCAGCACGGCGAGGTCGTCCTCGGGCTGTGTGCCCTTGATGGATGCGGTCGCCTCCAGGCCGTCGGCAAAAACCACCTTGATGACCTCCGCCCCCTGCACCACGTGCAGGTTGGTCAGGATGATGCCCTTGTCGACGATCACCACGCCGGTACCCACGCCGCGCTCGATCTCGTCGCGTCCGTTGACGCCGAGTTCGTAACTCACCACCCGCACCACGGAGGGCGCAATCGTTTCATAGGCGCGCGCGGCCGCCGAGGGCAAGGTCGTGGTCTCGAGAGTCTTGAGCACCGCCGCGTCGATGTCTTCCTGCGTCAGCCTGTGCGCGGCCGGGCGCAGCAACAGGCCCGTAACCACGAGCAACGTGACGGCCAGCAACGCCATCGCGCTCCACATCACGCGTGGATCGCTGGCTGACGGGCGCCAGCGCGGTTTCTTGGGCTCTGCCACGGCGCCAGCCGGTGTGTCCGTGTCTGGAACGGGGCCCTGGCCGCGGGGGCTGGCCGACGGGGTCGAGCGGCTGTAAAGGGCGGGCCTGCGCATCGGTTGGCCTTTGGAAAAGAAGTGGGCGGTTGAAAATGGACGGTATCACGGTTCTTGCACTTGTGCATGGCGCCGTTGCCGCCTTTGCGACGGGTCTGGATAATCGGCCGGGTCGCCCTGCGCACCACAGCCGGGTGTTGTCGCGGCAACTTCAGGAGCATTGCTTTTCCTCCATGACGGCCTGGATCGATACCCACTGCCACCTCGACGCGCCGGAGTTCGGGCCGGATTACCTTGCGGTCCGCGCGCGCGCTGCCGAGGCAGGCGTGCGCCATTGCGTGCTGCCAGCGGTAGCGGTGCAGTACTTCGAGCGTGTGCGCGCACTCGCGCATCTGTCGGGTGACAGTTATGCGCTGGGGATCCACCCTTTGTTCGTCCGGGACGCAGACGATGCGGACCTGTCGGAACTGGACCGCCAATTGCATATCCACTCGGACGATCCGCGGCTGGTGGCGGTCGGCGAGATCGGGCTCGATTTCTTTGTTCCCGAGTTGTGCGCCAGTCCATTGCGCGAGCGCCAGGAGCACTTCTATGTTGAGCAGCTCAGGCTGGCACGCAAATACCGGTTGCCGGTGATCCTGCATGTGCGACGCTCGGCCGACCGCCTGCTGCGCGGTTTGCGCGCGGTGGGGGGTGCAGGCGAGGGCGGGTGTTGGAGCGGCATCGCGCATGCGTTCGCCGGCAGCGCGCAGCAGGCGCAAGAATTCACGATGCAGGGCCTGAAGCTGGGTTTTGGTGGCGCCGTCACTTTCGAGCGGGCGCTGCAATTGCGCCGATTGGCGGGCAGCCTGCCACTGGCGGCGCTGGTGCTCGAAACAGACGCACCGGACATTCCTCCGCATTGGCTTTACCAGACCTCGGCCCAGCGCGCGCTGGGCGCGCCGCAGGGACGCAATGAACCCGCCGAATTGCCCCGGATCGGTGCGGTAGTCGCCGAATTGCGCGGCATCGCGCCCGACGCGCTCGCGCGGGCGACGGTCGAGAACGCCTGTGCCGCGCTGCCGAAGCTGCGCGCCTTGCTGGTATAACGCGCCATGGCATCGCCCGCTACCGCCCTGCTTCCCGAGGTTCATTTCTCCGACGAGGGCCGGGTTCGCCATCTGCATCTGGACTCGATCTGGATCCAGGGTTCGATGCTGATCGACTCGCCCCAGGTGCTGGTGCACCAGTACATTCAGCGCATGATGGCCTGGCTGTTGTTCATGGACCCGGCGACGGTGCCGGCGCGCCGTGCGCTTCAGCTCGGCCTGGGCGCGGCATCGTTG
>JANMYG010000267.1:0-4051 GCA_031381865.1 Betaproteobacteria bacterium
CTGGAACTGGTAATAGTGCTGCAGGCGGAAGGGGTTCTCGCCATAGCGGCCATCGGTGGGTCGCCGCGAAGGCTGCACATAGGCCGCGCTCCAGGGCTCGGGCCCGATGGCGCGCAGGAAGGTGGCGGTGTGGGAGGTTCCGGCGCCGACTTCCATGTCATAGGGCTGCAACAGCGCACAACCCTGGGCATCCCAGTAGGACTGCAGCTTCAGAATGATTTGTTGGAATGTCAGCATGGTTTGCCGGTGGAAGTTGTAGCCGCCCGACTGCGGGCTTCGTGCGGCCAGGGCTGGCAACCATGTGCACCACGCTTCGGCGTGGTGCGCAACCAGCGGCGGCTGGAAGCCAGTCAGAGCCGTGATTTTACGGGGCTTCCGGTGCGTGCCCATTCGCCCTCACCCGCCGGTGCGCGAGCCGGCGATGCGCCTGCGCAACGCCGGCGCGCAATTGCGGAGAACCGCCCGGCGACGAGCGGCTGCGGGTCTGCGCGCCCCACAATGCGCATGCGGGGTTCGGCCCGCCGGCGCCGGCTGCTTCAGCCAGGAACGCGGCGGCGCCGCAGCCGCGCTGCCCACGCCAGCACCACCACGAGGCCAGCCGCCAACCATAACGGCCACAGGCCAAATCGTGCGACCCACCAGGCGAAAGGGGTCACACCGTTGCGGCCCTGCACTTCGCCCAACAGGACGCCGCGGGTGTAGCGGGGTAGTGCATGCGTAATCCGTCCCGTGTGATCGATGATGACCGTGTCGCCGGTGTTGGTCGCCCGAATGAAGGGCCGCCCGAACTCCAGTGCCCGCATCCGGGAGATATTCAGATGCTGGTCTATGGCCACGGTGTTGCCGAACCAGCCGATGTTGCTGAGGTTGACAAAGATCGTCGGCGCCGCGGCCGGGTCGATGAATCGCGCGCCAAGTTCTTCGCCGAACAGGTCCTCGTAACACACATTGGGCGCCAGGCGCTGGCCCTGCCATTCAAACGAAGGCTGCCCGACCGCCCCGCGATTGAAATCGCCCAGCGGTATTTCCATCATTTCGGTGAACCAGCGAAAGAACGGCGGAATGAATTCGCCAAACGGCACCAGATGGTGTTTGTCGTAGCGGTAGAGTTCCGTGGCTGCCCCGGGGCCGGCACCGGGCTTCAGGCCGACGACGGAGTTGGTGTAACCGGCGGCGACGCTGCCCAGCGGGATGCCGAGCAGGGCGGCCTGGGAGCCGGTCTTGAAACGCTGCTCCAGCGCCGCCCAGTATTGCGGTGGCAGTTGTTGCGGCAGCAGAGGAATGGCTGTCTCGGGCGCGATCACCAGAGGGGCAGCGACCGCCTGCATTTGCTCGCCGTACCAGCGCAGGGAATCGGCCACGCCAGTGCCAGGCTGGAATTTCTCGTCCTGGGGAATATTGCCCTGCAGCAAGGCCACACGCGTCGACTGACCGGCGGTGGTGAATTCTCCGGGCGCCCATGCCATCAATGTGACGATGGCGACCGCCAGGCCCAGTGGTCGAAAACAGCGAACGGACACTGGCCGCCGCAGCGCCGTCGCGAACAGGCAGGCCACGAAGGCGGCCAGCGCGGCAACACCATAGGCGCCAATGTATTTGGCTGACACCGCCAGTCCCCCGATGTGGGCGTACCCTGCCGCTCCCCAGCCAAAGCCGGTGAACCAGACGCCACGTGCGAGTTCGGCCGCGAGCCATAGCGCGGCAAACACGACGCCCGCCAGGATGCGGCCGGAGGGCGCCAGCGTCACAAAGGCAGCGCTGGCTGCGGCGTAATACAGTGCCAGGACGGCGGCCAGCGTAAGTACCGCCACCGCCGCAACCGGCGCGGCAAGACCGGCGTAGGTGTGCATTGCCACGAACAGCCACCAGAATGTGCCTGCGAGCCACGCCGTGGCAAACAACCAGCCCAACAACGCGGCGCGCGATGGCCGGGTGCAACGGCCCAGCTGCCACGCCAGCGTTCCCAGTGCCAGCAATTGCAGCCACCCGGCCGGCTGCCGGTCCCATGGAGTCGCCATCGAGGCCGCGTGGAGCAGCCCCGCGAGAACCGCGATGGGGAGGGCGAACGGCAAGCGGAAAGGCTCAGGGCACTTGCGGCGACACCTTGAACCACTTCACGGCGCCGCCTTTGGTGTGCAGCACCACGAAGACCAGCCCGGACAGCACGTGCTGTTCGCCGCGTTTTGGCACGTGCCCCATCTCGTGGGCGATCAGCCCGCCAATGGTGTCGAATTCCCGCTCCTGGTCCGATGCCACTATGCGCAGACCGAACGCGTCTTCGACACGCTCGATCGAGGTGTCTCCGCTCACCCGGTAGCTGCGGTCGGCCAATCCGAAGATGTCACCCTCGTCTTCGGCGATGTCGAACTCGTCTTCGATCTCGCCGACGATTTGTTCAAGCACGTCTTCAATCGTGATCAGCCCGGCAACCCGGCCAAACTCGTCGATCACGATTGCCAGGTGGTTGCGGTTGCCGCGGAACTCCCGCAACAGGTCGTTCAGCCCTTTGCTCTCGGGAACGAAGACCGCCGGTCTCAGCAAGGCCCGGATATTGAACTCGGGTGCGCGCTGCAGCTTCAGCAGATCCTTGGCCAGCAGAATGCCAATGATGTTCTCGCGCTCGCCGTCGTAAACCGGGAATCGGGAATGCGCTGTGTTGATCACGACCTGCAACAGGTCGTCCGGAGTGGCGCTGATATCGACAAGGTCCATGCGGGTGGATGGCACCATCACATCGCCGGCGGACATCTCCGCCATGCGCAGCACGCCCTCGAGCATGAAACGCGACTCGGCTCCAATGACGTTGTTGTCCTCCGCGTCGGCGAGCGTTTCGATCAGTTCGGCGGTGGAGTCAGGGCCAGGATGGATGAACTCCGCAAGTTTTTGCAGGAACGTGCGCTTGTCTTCTTTGTCCAGATGTCGCGCGGGGTGGGGGTCAGACACGGCCAGGATGGGCGGGGAACACCGTTGTTGAGGAACCCCGAAGGATAGCGGATCGCCGCAACGATCGGCAATGCCGCTCGTCATCGCCTGGCCAACGCGCCTCCGGCGTCCTATTGTTGTTCTGGTGTGCGGGTCGCGCAGCGCGCCTGCTGCAGGTTCGCCAGAAATCCCCAGAATTGTTTGGCCTGCGCTTTCAAGCGGTAGTCCGCCTGCGCCATGTGTTCCTGGACGATTTCGGTCATGCGCGAATCGAGCGTGGCCACCGGCAGCACGAGGTAAGCCTCGGTCTCGGAGCCGTCTCGCTCCACGGTGGCCCCCGCGTTCCTGGCGATCTTGAGCATGGCCGAGTTTTCGCTCAGGGCATGAATGAACATCTGGCGGATGCCGTCGTTTCGAGCATGCATGGCCGCCCGGTCGAAGAGCCGGCCGCCAAATCCACGTCCACGCGCTGTCTTGAGGACCGACACGCCGAACTCCGCACACGATTCGAAACTCTGTTGTGACGGATAAGCAAGGTGCGCCACGGCGATAAGTTCCAACTGCCGGTTGTAGATTCCGAAAATCTCGTCGCGTACAAAATCAAGCCCGTCGACGTATGCCTGAATGTGTTCATCACTGGCCGCATAACCGAAGCGCAAGTACCGGTCTGCAGGATCGAGGCTGAACAGGTGGGCTGCGATGCGTGTGCGGTGGTTGCTGCCCAGGGACCGAATTGGCACCATTACCGGGGTGCGATCGCTCGGAGGCTTGCCCGCGCTGGTATGCGCGGGCGCGGTCATGTCAGTCAGCGTGGCGTCAGCCGAAGGCCCGGATAAATCTCTTTGTTCGTTCATGAGTTCAATATAAGGGTTTTCCCTAGACTCACCAACCATAATCGACCTACAAGGGCAGCTGAAATAGAGGGCAAGGCCCAATCTGGTCCCGAAATCCGTAAGTATTCGGTGAACCCGTATCTGCGGTAGCGCAGAAATTGCTGGACACAATAAACTTTTTCCGTTACGGTTCGCCCCATGAGCGCGATGCCGTGCGATTTTGAAGCGGGCGTAGACACAAACGGTGCCAAGCCGGTACCGTTTGCCACCGTGTACGTGACGCTCACCAAGCAGGC
>JANMYG010000366.1:0-3080 GCA_031381865.1 Betaproteobacteria bacterium
ATGCCCAATAATCGGGGTCCATGAGCACCCTCCAATTCCTGGTTCGCAAGGACCAACTCCACCAGACCGAACTGCGTGAGTCGCCCGACGCGCCGCTCAGGGACGGGCAGGTCCGCGTTGCGATCGACAAGTTCGCGCTGACCTCGAACAACATCACCTACGCCGCCTTTGGCGACGCGATGAACTACTGGGATTTTTATCCGACCGGCGAGCCGGCCTGGGGCGCCATCCCGGTGTGGGGATTCGCAGCCGTGCTGCAGTCCTCGCATCCGGGTGTGGCGGTCGGCGAGCGGCTGTACGGTTATTTTCCGATGGCCACCCGCGTGGTGCTCGACCCGGTGCGGCTGTCGCCGGCCGGTTTCGCCGATGAGGCGCCCCACCGCGCAGCCCTGCACGCGGTCTACAACCAGTACATGCGGTGTGCCAGCGACCCGTTCTACACGCGCGAGACCGAGGACGTGCAGGCGCTGCTGCGGCCGCTGTTCACCACCTCCTGGCTGATCGACGATTTCCTGTTCGACAACGCCTGTTTTGGCGCCACGGCCGACCCCGCGGTCCCAGCCGTGTTGTTGCTGTCCAGCGCATCGAGCAAGACCGCCTACGGCACCGCGTTCGTGCTGGCGCAGCGCAGTGGCATCGAGGTGGTTGGCCTGACATCGGCGCAAAACCTGGACTTCTGTCGCAGCCTGGGGTGTTACCACCGCGTGCTGTCGTATGAACAACTCGACCAGGTCGCGGCGGACAGCCCCTGCGTCTACATCGACTTTGCGGGCAACGCCGACCTGCGCCTGCGCATTCACAGCCGCTTCGCCAACCTCAAGTACAGCTGTTCCATCGGGGGCACCCATGTCGAGCAGCTCGGCAGCGCGAAGAACCTGCCCGGCCCCAGGGCCACACTGTTCTTCGCCCCGGCACAGATCAAGAAGCGCCAGGCCGACTGGGGCGGGGCTGTCCTGGGCCAGCGGCTGGTGCAGGCGTGGAATGGTTTTGTGGGCAAGCTCGGCGACCCGGTAACACCCTGGCTCCGGGTCGAGCAGCACCGCGGACACGCCGCCGTGGCGGCCGCGTATCAACATGTGCTGGCCGGGCGCGGGGACCCGCGCCTGGGCCACATGTTGTCGCTGCGGGTCTAGCCGGCAGCGGGCCGGCGCGGTGGCCGTGGGTCTGATTGGTGCACCGCACTCCCACCAAGCTGGTTGGATCAGGCCGGTGCGGCGCTCGGCGCAGCGGCATAAAGGAGGAGCCCGCAGGGCGGGGGACAGCCGCGGAGCCGAGTGCCGCACCGGCCTGATCCCGCGCACCCCCACCCGTCGAAAAACATGGCGTCGAGGTCGGGCACCAACGGTCACAGCACGATCGTCGGGATGCCATGCCACCTCATGGCGTCGGCCCCCGCTTCGACACGGCGTCGAGCAGTTCGCCGCGCAACGAGCGGACCTCGGAACGCAGCTCGCTGATTTCCCGCATCAGGTCGCGCTCGATCTGCCGCTCCTCGGTTTCGACGAACATCGCCGCGACCGATGCCGTCACGAGCGACAACACCGCCAGACCGAGCAGCACCACGACCACCGCGAAGGCGCGCGACGCATGGGTGCTCGGGATGATGTCGCCATAACCGACGGTGGCCGCGGTCGTGAAAGCCAGCCACAGTCCATCGGTCAAGGTAAGGGTGCGCGGCTCGAGAATCCAGAAACCGACGCCGCCCAGCACCAGGATCAGCATGCACAACCCGAGCGAGTAGAGAAACCCGCGCCGGGTGATGAAACGGGCGCGTCGGTTTCGTCGGGTCATGGCTCTACTGTAGGCGGCTTGTTCTTCCCGCCGGATTGATTTGTGTCAGTGCCGTCAGCATTTCGCGCGCAACCGGCGCCATCGGATGGCGTTCCGGCCGCCTCGCGGTTCAGCAGTTCCAGTCGCTGTGGCGTGCCGACGTCGGCCCAGTCGCCGCGGAACAGTTCGGCG
This sequence comes from Betaproteobacteria bacterium, assembly GCA_031381865.1. Taxonomy (GTDB): domain Bacteria; phylum Pseudomonadota; class Gammaproteobacteria; order Burkholderiales; family Burkholderiaceae_C; genus CAISIP01. The sequence goes on from JANMYG010000366.1 coordinate 1,963, forward strand.
CTCACCAGGCCGTGGTCCATGGCCGCGCGCAGCAGTGGCGCGAGCGCGGCCAGCTGGCCGCGCGGGTTGCCCGGCGCGATGTCGCAGTAGGGTGGCGCAAACAACGCCTGCCGGTACAGGCCGATCGTGCTGTAGGTGAATTGCACATCCGCGGTGTTGACTGCCAGCCCACACTCGAGGCCGAAATCGCCGCCGGGGTGGTGCTGCGGATTGGGCACCAGCCAGATATGGGCCAGCTTGCCACTCGCGGCGAAGCGCGCGAAGGCGTCCTGCGCGAACACGAAGCCGGGCGAAAAGACGTCGCCCGCCAGCAACCAGAACACGTCGTCGAGCAGCGGCAAGGCCCGGATGATGCCGCCCGCGGTTTCGAGCGCGCCGCCGAAGTCGGCGGCTTCGCGCGAATAGGTGATTGCTACCCGTCCCGGGCCGGACGCCGGCAGATCACCACTGGTCTGCCCTGGCAGCACAAACTCTTGGCCGAAGCACTGCTCGATCTGCTCGCCCAGCCACGCGGTGTTCACCACCACGCTGCCAACACCTCCGCGCGCCAGGGCTTCGATCGGCCACTGCAGCAGCGGCTTGCCACGCGCACGCAACAACGGCTTGGGTGTGTCGTCCGTCAGCGGGCGCATGCGTTCGCCCCGGCCGGCGGCGAGGATCATGGCGCGGGCTTTCATGCCGATGGCCCACGGTGTGATGCGGGGTTGGTCGCAGCGGCGGCGCTGCCGCCAACGCCCGTCGCATCGCAACGGTGCAGGTATCCATCGGTGGCGCGCGGGCGTCTGTGCATGGCCACGACTTTAGTGCATGCCCCGAGCGCGCCGGCCCGGCCTGACCGCCCGCGCCCAGCGCTCGCCGATCAGGCCTGCCAGACCCCGTAACCCGCCTCGCGCAGCCCGATCGCAAGCTCCACCTCCATCTCGCGGGCGCCTTCGTAGGGCATCGGGTTGTAGGTCTCATAGAGGCGCGGCAACAGGCGCAGGCCGAACTGCTGCACGAAGCGGTTCGACTGTATGCCGGCCTTGTCAGGCGCGCTCCGTTGCCCGAAAATCGCGATCTGCGCCATGCACAGCCGGCGGCCGACCCGAGATATTTTCATGCCGTCCTCCGCCATGCGT
>JANMYG010000371.1:0-3215 GCA_031381865.1 Betaproteobacteria bacterium
CTGAAGTTCCTCCCTCAAAAAGCCGAGTTTCTCCTCTCAAATAGCCGCAAATGAGGTTCCGCGTTCTGTCTACGGTTTGATTTGATTGATCAGTTCGATGGCGCGTTTTTGCCCCACTGTTGGTGTGGTGGTGATCTGGAAAGTCGGCGCGTCTTTGGTGCCATTGGGTGTGCGGCAGGTATTGCGCGTGATGCTTGAGAGGTCCTGCATCAGCGAATGGAAACTGTGTGCCGGCGTGCCATCTTCGAGCAGTAGGCTTGTCACCTTCTTCATGGCCGCCTCAGAGCGTTTGGCGGGTGCCACTGGGTCGCGCGTGAGCTTGGCCTGTTGGTCGCAATCGGCAAACATCAACTCGCGCCAGGCCTCGCGCATATGCCACTCGACGTAGTAGGCCAGCATGCACAGAAAGATGTGCGCGCGCACCCGGCCCTCCAGATGGTGGTGAATCGGTCGCACCTTCAGGTCCGTGGTCTTGAGTGAACGAAACGCCCGCTCCACCTGGGCCAATGATTTGTAGGTCCGCACACAGGTGGGTGCATCCATGCGCTGCGCTTTGACTGAAGTGCGAATGACGTACAACCCGTCGAGCGCCGCCTCAGCGGCGATGGAGGCCACAATGCGCGCGAAAGTGAACGCGTCCTCGGTGATGTGCAACTCGAAATGTTTGGCCACCTTGTAGCGGTTCACGCACTTACCCACGGCCACGCCGATCTTGTCCTTGCCCACAAGCTTGGCTGTTTCAACCCGTACTTTGATCTTTTGCAGGCTTTGCTCGGTGGCCAGAAGCAGATCGTCTCGGGTGTGCACGCGCAGCTTGGCCAACTCCGGGTTGCGACACGCAACCAGCCGCTCGCCGGGAAAGTCGGGCGAACTCAGCTCCAGCAAGTTGTGTTCATCAAACAAGCCCAGCTGCAAATGTTTTTGCTCCACCAGGGCGCGAATCGCGCCGCTCCTGAGCGCCGTGATCCAGGCCACATCGGCATCCTCGCTCATCTCGTCGATGGCCTTTTGCGAGATCATGCCCCGGTCCCCCACCATCACCATGCGCTGGATGCCAAACTCCTCGCGCATGCGCTTGAGCTGAGGCAAAAACGTCTTGCTGTCAGCGGTATTGCCCTCGTACACGGAGAGCGCCACCGGGCAACCCCGGTCATCGGTGAGTAGCCCGTAGTTGACCTGCAAGGTGCCGCGTTTGCCGTCCCGGCTGTATCCCAACTTGGCCAACGGACAGTGCGAGCCCTCGAAGTAGCTCGAAGACAGGTCGTAGAGCACCAGGCCATCGTCCTTGAGATGGCGCGCGGCCAACTTCTTCTGGATCCTGTCCTGCGCCGCGAGCAGCCAGTCCATGGCAGCGTACAGATCGTCTTCGCTGGCATCGCTCACGCCAAAGTCCTCAGCCAGCGTGCTGGTGTGCCACAGCCGCGTGGTGGCCAGCTTGGTGGCGGGCGAGACGATGCGAGATGCCACCATGGCCAGTACCAGTTCGCGCTCGCGACACGGCTTGGCCGCCAGCAGCGATGCAATGCCCAGCCGCTGCATGGCCAAACTGACGGCTTGCACATGCCCGTGGGCGCGCGATGACGCAATCTCGAAGGCCTCCCTCGCGGGCACAAAGGTCTCGCCCTGCAAGGAGCGGCGAATCAGATCGATCACGGACTCGGGCAGGTGAGACAGGTTGCCAAGCGTCTCGTTTTTGACCTTGCCGTCTTCGCGGTAGCTGCGCCGCAGCAGATGGGTGCGATACACCTGATCTTTGTACTTGCGAGTCGTGGTGACGACGTGAGCGGTTCCGGTTCTTGAGGCCATGTCAATATCATAGGCCAAAAATACAAGACTGATAAGACTTTTTAGTGACTACACATTCACGCTAAAAAAAGACCGAATCAGACGGCCTTCTCCAGCTACAACGGCATGAAAACGGGGATTTAGTGGCTATGAAAACGGAGGAACTTCAGTTTAGCCAAGCGGCCGGCCTCGCGGGCAAATGGATTGCCCGGCTTACACCCCGGGCGGCGGGTTCGTATTGAAGTCGGAGTAGTCAAGGGTGCCGGTCAGGCCGCTGAGCGTGGCAAACAGCAACTTGGCGCCGGCTCCGTTGCCATCGGCATCGTAGTAGAGGTTGCCGGTCACGTTGTCATACAGGATGAAATCGTTCGCGTCGAAGGCATTGCCGCCCACGCTGGCCCGGAACTCACCACTGTCCAAGGCCGTGGTTCCGTTGGCAAACACTGCCGAGAACACATTTGGGTCAAGTGACATCCGGTCACGCGCGTTCGCTTCGAAACCGGTGATCGTATCCACATTTGTGGCCACGTTGAGTAGCGCATTGAAAACGAACGTGTCGGCGCTTCCATCGCCGGTGTTGCCTGCGCCGCCGAACAACAGATCGTTGCCCAAGCCGCCAACAATGATGTCTGCGCCCGTACCTCCGTGGACTACATCGTTGCCTGGCCCGCCCTTTAGCAGATCGGCACCGCCGCCGCCATTGAGGTTGTCGTTGCCTTGCGTCCCCGTGATGCTGTTTGCCGCTGCGTCCCCATTGACAGCGCCCGCATTTACCAACACCAGAGCCGTGAGATCCAGCGCCGTCGTGCCTTGCACCGCAAGACTGAAGCCGCCCATGTCCAGCGTCTCCACGCCGGTCATCGCAAAGCCTGCTGCAGCCAGCGTCACGTTGCCCAGGAAGACCAGCGTGTCACTGCCCGTGCCGCCGTCGATGATGTCGCCCGTGAGCTCGCTGCCGGTGACCTGGAAAATGTCGTCGTCGGCACCGCCGCTGAGCGCGTCGCCGCCGGCGCCCCCGCGGATTGTGTCGTTGCCACCAGCTCCGGCCAGCGAATCGGCCGCGGCCCCGCCATTGAGTCGGTCGCCGCCCTGCGTGCCGATGATCGAGTTCGCGGAGACGTCGCCGTTGATGGCTCCTGCATTGAGCAACGCCAGTGCAGACAGGTCCAGTGCCGTCGTGCCCCGCACGGCGAGGTTGAAGCCGCCCATGTCCAGCGTCTCCACGCCGGTCATCGCAAAGCCTGCCGCAGCCAGCGTCACGTTGCCCAGGAAGGTCAATGTGTCGTTGCCGCTGCCGCCGTCGATGACGTCACCGTTGAGCTCGCTGCCGGTGACCTGGATGACGTCGTTGCCGGCACCACCGCGCACCTTGTCGGTGGCGCCGGTACCGCCGCGCAGGGTGTCATCCCCGTCGCCGCCATCGATGATGT
>JANMYG010000438.1:0-2453 GCA_031381865.1 Betaproteobacteria bacterium
CGCCGAAAACGCCCAAGTTCATCGGCCGCCGTGTCTTCAAGAATTTCGACCTGACCGAGCTGGCCAAGTACATCGACTGGGGCCCGTTCTTCCAGACCTGGGACCTGGCCGGGCCGTACCCGGCGATCCTGACCGACGAAGTGGTCGGCATAGAAGCCACCCGTGTCCACAAGGACGCGCAAGCCATGCTCAAGCGCGTGGTTGAAGGCCGCTGGCTCACCGCCAACGCCGTGGTCGGCCTGTACCCTGCCAACACGGTGAACGACGACAACATCGCGATCTACACCGACGACAGCCGCACCGACGTCGCCATGACCTGGCACGGCATGCGCCAGCAGACCGAGAAGCAGGTCATCGAGGGTGTGTTGCGGCCCAGCCGCTGCCTGGCGGACTTCATCGCGCCCAAGGGCAGCGGTGTCGACGACTACATCGGCCTGTTCGCGGTGACAGCAGGTATCGGCGTCGGCAAGAAAGAGCAGTACTTCCTGGCCGACCATGACGACTATTCCGCCATCATGCTCAAGGCCCTGGCCGACCGCCTGGCCGAGGCTTTCGCCGAATGCCTGCACCAGCGTGTGCGCACCGACCTGTGGGGGTATGCGCCCGACGAGGCGGCGGCGCTGGACGTGAACGATCTCATCGCTGAGAAATACCGTGGCATCCGCCCCGCGCCGGGTTACCCGGCCTGCCCGGACCACAGTGTCAAGCGCGACATGTTCAGCCTGCTGCGCTGCGACGCGATCGGCATGGAGTTGACGGAGAGCCTGGCCATGATGCCCGCGGCCAGCGTCAGCGGCTTTTACCTGGCGCACCCGGCAAGCACCTACTTCAACGTCGGCAAGATCGGCGACGACCAGTTGGCGGACATGGCCCGGCGCCGGGGGATGGAGCCAGCGGAACTGCGGCGGCTGGTGGGAGCGAACCTGTAACGGGCGCGGGCCGCTGGGCGGTAGCGGTCGATCCGGTCTGGTTCAGGCTTGGCTGGCGGCAAACGGATTGATGATGCGAAGACCCCCTACGCTTTCACCCGCATTCATGTCCTCGGTCCACAGTACCGTACAACCTGCGATCTGGGCGCTGGCCACAATGATCGCGTCGTAAAACGCCACACTGCGCGTTTGGTGCAGGTCCAACCCGGCCTGGATGATGGCGGGAGTAACCTGAATGACTTCGAACTGCTGGTACAAGTCGAGCTGGGCGCGGACATGCTGCACCGGCAGCCGGAGTTTCTTCAGCGCTACGTTGCAGTACTCCTGGAGAACCTGGGTCGACAACACGCCCAGGGCTTCCTCGTACAGTCGCTTGAGAAGATCCAGCGCCGTGCGCTGCTTGGCTGGCACATCGCTGGCCTCCGCATAAATCAGCACATTGGTATCGATGAAGCTGCGTTCGGCCATGGGTCAACGTGTATTGGCTTCATCACGATTGAACTGCCAACCGTTCAACCTGGCGTCGGACTGCAGACAACGCTCTTCGAATTGAGTCCATTGCTGCCCACGCCGGGCATTGCCGGCAAGTTGTTCCAGGTAGTCGCGCACCACCTGATTCAAACTTTTCCCCATCTTCTTGGCCGCTTCGCGGGCACGCAGCGCGACTTGCTCGTCAACAGAGAGAGTGATGTTCATAAATGGCCGATCTAAAGTCGAGTTACACGTATTATGTGCGCACAGGTCTTCTTGGTCAACATGCGAGACACGTGCGGGGCCTAGGTGAGACATGGAACAAACGGCGACGCAGCAGAGCCACGCCGGGACCACTGGAGTCGGCTTATTCGCCACACAGGCCTCTCGACCCTGGACTGAACCTGGAAACGGGCGCGGCGCGGCGCCTTACACCCGCGCCGTGCGTGCTGCCGGACAGCATTCGGTGGGCACGGTGCATTTGTCCCGGAGTTGTCTGTCCAACGGCGAATGGTTGGCGCCCTTGCACGCCAGGGCCTGTCAGCCGGTCGACCGACCGGGCCGCTGTCGGTCAGGCAGTTGGCCCGCCTTGACCCACGGCTGCTCCGCTTCCAGTTGCTGCACCAGGCGCTTCGGTGCCTGGGCCCGGTAACTCTCCAGCATCCATAACCGGAGCGTGTCCAGGGTGACCGGCAGTGGCTCCCCGCCCGGGAACACCACCGTCACCCAGCCGCTCTTGCCCAGCCCGTAAGCCGTTGGCGTGGCGGCTGGCAGGCGCAGCACCTCCCTGCCGCTCACCGGCAGCTTCACCGAAACCGACAGTGCTGCGCCGTCCGCACTCAGGTAGGCGAAGGTCTTGTTGTTCACCGCCACGTCGTCATGGCCCGGCCACGGACTCTTGGGCTGGGTGCCCGGCAGGGACAGGCCGAATGCATTCAGCTGTTTCAACGTGGTGGCAGGACTGGCGGGCATGGCGGACCTCGGCTTGGATGCACTACTGTTCAGTTTGTCATCCCGAACATGATCCGGGATCCATGGATTGCGGGTGCTGCA
>JANMYG010000624.1:0-12068 GCA_031381865.1 Betaproteobacteria bacterium
CAACTCATTGCCCAGACCTTGGGTGCCATCGAAGCGATGAACAGGGTCGCAAGCGTCGCGGCGATCATGGTCAGCGCGACCTGCAGCAGGCCCAGGCCAAAAACAAGGCTGCGCATGGCGCGCAGTTTGGCGAGGTTGAACTCCAGCCCGATGACAAACATCAGGAACACGACGCCGAACTCGCCCAGGTGCCGAACGCCTTCGGAATTCTGCGCCAGCGCAAGCGCGTTGGGCCCGATCACCACGCCGACCGCCAGATAACCAAGCATGGGCGGCAATTTCAGTGACCGGCATGCCACCACACCCAGCACTGCCGCCAGCAGGTAAACCAATGTGAGTTCGAGCGCGGTCATGGCCGCATACTAGCAAGACGGGGCCGGTCTATAAAATGGCGGGATGACCGACCGACCACCGCAGGACATTGGCTTCGATGCGGACAAAGCCGTGCGTTTGGCGCTGGAGTCCTTCGATGTCGAGGCGGCGGCCATCCTCGGCCTCAAGCGGCGCCTCGGGGCGCAATTTGCGCAAGCGGTCAGCATGATGCTGGGTGCGCGTGGCCGGGTGGTTGTGATTGGGATGGGCAAGAGCGGCCACATTGGTCGCAAGGTCGCCGCTACGCTGGCCTCCACCGGCACCCCGGCGCACTTTGTGCATGCCGGAGAGGCTATCCACGGCGACCTTGGAATGATCAAGGCCGATGACGTCGTGGTGGCGATTTCCAACAGCGGCGAGTCCCATGAATTGACGGCCATACTGCCAGCCGTCAAACGGCTTGGGGCGGCAGTCATTGCCATCACGGGCAAACTGGATTCGACGTTGGGCCGACACGCCGACCTGGCGTTGGACTGCAGCGTTGAAAAGGAAGCCTGCCCCCTGAACCTGGCGCCGACGGCGAGTTCGATCGCGCAGATGGCGATGGGCGACGCGTTGGCGGTCGCATTGCTCGACGCGCGCGGATTCAGGGCCGAGGATTTTGCCCGGTCCCATCCCGGCGGCGCACTCGGCAGAAAGTTGTTGACCCACGTGCGCGATGTGATGCGCACCGGCGACGCGGTGCCACAGGTGGGACCCGCGGCCAGCCTCACGGAAGTCATGCGCGAAATGAGCCGCATGGGATTGGGTGCGGTGGCGGTCGTGGACACCAAAGGCCGGGTCGTTGGTATCTTTACCGACGGTGACCTGCGTCGCCTGGTGGAAAGGGGGACTGACCTGCGCTCGGTCACTGCCGCGCAGGTGATGCATGAAGCGCCGTATACGATATCGGCGCTGGCGCTGGCGGTCGATGCGGCCCAATTGATGGAGCGCCATTGCATCACCAGCGTTTTGGTGGTCGATGCCGATCGCCAACTGTGTGGCGCGCTCAACAGCAACGACCTGATGCGCGCGAAGGTGATCTGATGACGCCAATGATCCGATTTCCGCCGGAATTGCTCCTGCTGGCACAGGACGTGCGACTCGCCTTTTTTGATGTCGACGGGGTCATGACTGATGGTGGGGTGTATTTTTCTTCCGAAGGCGAGACGCTCAAGCAATTCAATTCGCTGGATGGTTATGGCCTGAAGCTGCTGCAGGCTGCGGGGATCGTTCCAGTGGTCATTACCGGGCGCGATTCAAAGCCCTTGCGCTTGCGTCTCGCCGAACTCGGCATAGGTCATGCGCATTTTGCGGTTCAGGACAAGCTGGCGCAGGCCCAGACAACCCTGCGTTCGCTCAATTTGCAGTGGCATCAGGCTGCCGCGATGGGCGACGACTGGCCCGACCTGGCGCTGATGCGGCAGTGCGCCATCGCGGGTGCACCCAAGAACGCCCACGTCGAGGTGGCCGCCGCCGCGCATTACGTGACCAACAAACCGGGTGGGCAAGGTGCCGTGCGCGAATTTTGCGACCTGCTGTTGGTCGCGAGTGGTAAGTATGCCGGCCTGTTGAGGGACGCAGATTCTTGACCAATGTCCTGTTGCGTGCTTGGGACCGTGCATCCCTTTATCTGCCCATTGTCCTGATGGGGTTGCTCGCGCTGGGCACCTATTGGTTGGTCGAGAGCACACCCGCGATGGGTGCGCCGGAAGTTGCAGGACCGGTGCGCCACGAGCCGGACTATTTCATGAAGAATTTTTCGGTCAGGACCTTTGTCGATTCGGGCCGGCTCAAGAGCGAGGTGTTTGGTGCAAGCGCGCGCCACTATCCGGACTCGGATACGCTGGAAATAGATCTGGTCCGCATACGGGCGTTTGACGAAATGGGAAGGTTGACCACCGCGACCGCCCGCCGTGCCCTGTCGAACGGGGACGCATCGGAGGTGCAGTTGTTCGGCGACGCGCTAGTCATCCGCGAGGCACTGATCGACAAGTCGGGCCAGATCTGGCCCCGCCTGGAGTTCAAGGGAGAGTACCTGATGGCGTTCATGAATGACGACCGCGTGACGTCGAACCACCCGGTTGAGCTGCGCCGCGGCAAGGATGTTTTCTTTGCGGACGCCATGGAGTACGACAACGTGCAGCAGACGATGAATTTGCGCGGCCGGGTCAAGGGAATACTCGCCCCGGCGTCACCTCAAGTGGCCAGGTAGCCGTGGCACGGCTCGTCTTCATCACCGGTGCTTCGAGCGGGATTGGTCAGGCCCTCGCATGGCGTTTTTACCAGTCCGGTTATTCGCTTGCCCTGGTCGCTCGGCGTACGCAGGAGATCGAACAATGGGCGGTAGCGAAGGGGCTGGCGCGGGAGCGGTACCGTGTCCATGGCGCAGACGTGTCGGTGGTTGACAGCATCGTATCGGCTGGGCGTGCTTGTCTGGCGGTGCAGGGAGTTCCCGACGTCGTGGTCGCGAACGCAGGCATCAGTATCGGCGTGGATACCTCGGAGCGTGCGGATATCGACGTGATCGCGCGCACCTTCGCGGTCAACAACGTCGGCATGGCCGCCACGTTTCACCCGTTCATGGAGGCCATGGTCCGGCGTGGGTCGGGCGCGATGGTCGGTATCGGCAGCGTGAACGGGATCCGGGGAATGCCGGGTCACGGTGCCTATTGCGCCAGCAAGGCGGCAGTAATCAGCTACTGCGAATCATTGCGCGTCGAATTGCGCGCCAGCGGGGTCAAGGTGGTCACCATCTGCCCCGGCTACATTGACACGTCGTTGACACGTGGCAATCGATATTCCATGCCGTTCCTGATGCCGCCCAGTGAATTTGCCGATCAGTCATTCGCCGCAATTGAAGCCGGGAAAAGTTACCGGGTGATTCCCTGGCAGATGGGTGTTGTTGCGCGCTTTCTGCGGATCTTGCCGAACACTTTGTTCGACAAGTTGTTTGCCGGGCGCCCTCGAAAGCGGCGCGGCACAGACTCGTAATTCCCGGCGTCACGCCCCTTGCGCTCTTGATCCGGAAAAAAAAGGGCCCTGACGGGCCCCTTCCTACAAGCACGACATGCGTGCATTGGATTTCGCTCAATAGCTGCTGCGACCACCACCGTAGCCGCCGCCACCGCCGCTACCACTGCGGCTGCCGCCACCACTACCACCAGCGCCGCCGTAACCGCCGCCGCCGCTGCGGCTACCACCGCCGCCGCCGCCGCCATAACCACCGCCGCCACCGCCACTACCGCCACCAAAACCGCCACCGCTACGCGGGGGGCGTGGCTCCATCGGGCGGGCCTCGTTGACAACCAGGCCACGGCCACCGTACTGCTGACCGTTCATTCCGTTGATTGCCGCTTGTGCCTCCGCGTCGCTACCCATCTCGACAAAACCAAAACCCTTGGAGCGACCGGTGTCGCGCTCCATCATGACTTTGGCGCTCGACACTGTGCCGTGTGCAGCAAAGGCTTGCTGCAGGTCTTCATCACGGAACGAATAGGGCAGGTTGCCCACGTAAAGTTTGTTGCCCATGAAAGGACTCCTGAAAATAACTCAAAACGCGATGGAGTCCGATAACCGCAATCAACAAACCATTGAAGACTTAAAGCAGACGCGAAACTGACTAATCACCGCAAACTAATACTGCCGATTTTCGACAATACTGTGTGATTATGCGCCAAGTTCAGCGTATTGCAAATATTTTTCGTGCAATGCCGGTTTCACCAGTGTCCGAGTCTGCGCGACGCCTGAATTCCGCTGGATGCGGTGCGGTTCTTGCGCGCGAAAATTCAGCCGACGCTTTGCCCGGTGCTCGCGGCAGGTGGCAGAATCCCGCTTTGCCGGACCAGGACCGTCGCGCAATCGATCCATCCAAGCGAAATCGATCCGCGTCTTGCCCGACACAAGCCCAACACGCTGTTGCTGAGTCGAGAGCCGACGCCCTTGGGACTTTCGAAACAGGACGCCAACGATGCGCATTGCCCGTGTTCCAGTGGTCAAGATTTGCTGTATCTCCAGTGTTGGCGAGGCGCGAATGGCGATGGCCGCCGGTGCGTCGGCGCTGGGCTTGGTTTCGGCCATGCCGAGTGGCCCAGGCGTGATACCGGAAACGCTTATTGCCGAGATTGTGATGGCAGTGCCGCCCGCCATTGCGACGTTTCTACTGACTTCAAGGCAAAGCGCCATCGGGATCGCCGAGCAGCATCGGCGGTGTGGCACCAGCACGATCCAGTTGGTCGACCAAGTAACGCATCACGAACTACAGCAATTGAGGCATTTGCTGCCCGGCATCAACCTGGTCCAGGTCATCCATGTGACAAGCGAGCAGTCATTTGATGAGGCTTGCGCCGTGGCTCACTTTGTCGATGCCTTGTTGCTGGACTCCGGCAATCAGGCCCTGCCAGTCAAGGAACTCGGCGGGACCGGGCGTACCCATGATTGGCGGTTGAGCCGGCGCATACGCGCTGCCTGCACGGTTCCGGTGTTCCTGGCCGGAGGACTGAATTGCGCCAATGTGGCCGAGGCGATCAACAGCGTGGCACCCTTCGGGGTCGATCTATGCACCGGTGTACGCACACACGGGCGCCTGGACCCACTCAAGTTACATGATTTTTTCGATGCATTGCGGTCGGGTGCTACCAGTTGACTTCGCGGTCCGGTGTGGCGCCAATGCGGTGAATCGACAGGTCCGCGCCCTCGAACTCCTCTTCCTGGCTCAGGCGCAGGCCCATAGTGGACTTGAGGAGTCCGTACACCACGAATCCACTGCCGGCCGCCCAGGCGACGCCAATCAGAGTACCAATGATTTGCGCGGACATCGCGACACCGCCCAGACCCCCAAACGCCTTGGCGCCGAAAATTCCGGCCGCCAAGCCGCCCCAGGTTCCGCACAGTCCATGCAACGGCCACACACCAAGGACGTCATCGATCTTCCACTTGTTCTGCGTCAACGTGAACATGGATACAAAAATGGCACCAGCTACGATGCCCACAACCAGTGCCCCTACCGGATGCATCAAGTCTGAACCGGCGCAAACAGCCACCAGGCCGGCCAAAGGACCGTTGTGAATGAATCCGGGGTCGTTTTTGCCCAGGATCAACGCCGCCAAAGTTCCACCAACCATGGCCATCAGCGAATTGACCGCCACCAAGCCGGATATCTTGTCGATTGTTTGGGCGCTCATGACGTTGAATCCGAACCAGCCAACTGTCAATATCCATGCACCTAGAGCAAGAAAAGGGATATTTGACGGCGGATGCGCGCTGATGGATCCGTCTTTACGATATCGGTTCGCGCGCGCCCCGAGCAGGATCACGGCCGGCAGTGCCAGCCAGCCACCAACAGCATGGACCACGATCGATCCGGCGAAATCATGGAACTCCTCACCCGTCGCAAGCTTGATCCAGGCTTGGACGCCGTAATGCTGGTTCCAGGCAATACCTTCGAAAAATGGATAAATGAAGCCCACGATAACCGCTGTTGCGATCAGTTGCGGCCAGAATTTTGCGCGTTCTGCGATTCCGCCAGAGATGATCGCCGGAATCGCGGCCGCAAATGTCAACAGAAAGAAGAATTTGACCAGTTCGTAGCCGTTGCGGGCCGCGAGTGTTTCGGCACCAACCAGAAATGAGGTGCCGTAAGCGACGCCATAACCCACCAGGAAATAGGCGACCGTCGAGACCGAGAAGTCGACCAGAATCTTGACCAGGGCGTTTACCTGGTTCTTCTTGCGGACCGTGCCCAACTCAAGAAACGCGAATCCGGCATGCATGGCAAGCACCATGATGCCACCCAACAAGATGAACAGTGCGTCTGCGCCCTGTTTTAGTGCGTCCATAGAATCCTCGTAGTCAGAATTGATTTGTTTTGGTGCTTTTCCGTGGCTGGCGCCACATCTGCACCAAAAATAAGCAATAAACACGCCAAAAGAAGATTTGTCGCGCCACAAGCGTGCACTTTGCGGCCATGCAAAGTAACTATCGAGGCGATCGACCTAGGGTTTCGGCGTCGCCGCTAGGTGGCCTGGCGCGCACTGGCGCGGTTTTCGTCGCATCTTTTGGCATAGCGGCGCTGACGCGCGCAAGTGTTTCCTGCCTTGGTTACTGCCGCGGGCCGCATTTGTTGGACTTATACTTGCGTCTCGTGCCGATTTGCTACAGCTTGCGGGCACCGGAGTCTCTGACCTCCGAAAATCGGCTAAACACGGCAACCACCACCCTAGAGGTACCCGGCCCCGCTTTTGGCGTCGCCGGGTTTTTTATGCATGTCACACCTTCGTCGATGCATTTCGTTGATCCGCTGCCCTTGCGCAGTGGCGTGTCGATCCGCTCCTATGACCTGTGTTACGAAACCTACGGGACCTTGAACGAAGCCAAATCCAACGCTGTCCTGGTCTTGCACGCCTTGAATGCGTCGCACCACCTGGCCGGCTTGTATGCGGGGCAGGACAAGTCGGATGGATGGTGGGACGGGATGATCGGGCCTGGCAAGCCCCTCGACACGAACCGGTTCTTTGTTATCGGCGTGAACAACCTGGGCTCGTGTTTCGGCTCCACCGGCCCGATGCATACCAATCCTGACACCGGGAGGATCTACGGCGCGGACTTCCCTGTAGTAACGGTCGAGGACTGGGTCGACGCCCAGGCGCGGCTGCTCGATGCCATGGGGATTCACACCCTGGCCGCCGTGATGGGTGGCAGCCTCGGGGGTATGCAGGCATTGAGTTGGGCGCTGCAATACCCGCAACGGGTGCGCCATGCGGTGGTCATCGCAAGCGCCCCCAACTTGACGGCGGAAAACATCGCCTTCAACGAAGTCGCCCGTCGCGCAATCGTTACCGATCCGGATTTCGCGGGCGGGAATTTCTATGCGCAGGATGGCCGTCCCGAAACGAAGCCCAAACGCGGGTTGCGCATCGCACGCATGATCGGGCACATCACCTACCTGAGCGACGACGTCATGAACGAGAAGTTCGGACGTGCGCTGCGCAGTGCGTTGCTGCACGGGGCATCGACCAACCCAGCGGGGACACCCAAGGGTGACCACTACCAGTACACGACGCAAGGCGTGGAATTTCAGATCGAGAGCTACTTGCGCCACCAAGGCGACAAGTTTGCCGAATACTTCGATGCCAATACCTATTTGCTGATAACACGGGCGTTGGATTATTTTGATCCGGCCCGGGATTTTGGCGGTGACCTGAGCCAGGCGCTGGCCCGCGCGAGCGCGGCGTTCTTGCTTGTGAGCTTCACCACGGACTGGCGTTTTTCCCCCAAACGCAGCCGCGAGCTGGTCAAGGCGTTGCTGGATAACCGCCGTGACGTGAGTTACGCGGAAATCGATGCGCCGCACGGGCATGATGCGTTTTTGCTCGATGACGCGCGTTACCTGCAGGTGGTGCATGCGTACTTTGATCAGATCGCGCGCGAGAACGGACCGGCGTCCAGTACCTCGAACCAGAGGTCGGGACAGGTGCGCACAGCCGACCGGCATGGCGAGGCATTCGAATGAGTGATCAGGCGACGATGGATGCAATCGCGCGTCTGGTGCCATCGGGCTCCAGGGTGCTTGATCTTGGCTGCGGCGGTGGCGAAATGCTGGCGCAGTTGCAGGTCGACCGCGGCTGCACCGGATACGGCATCGAAATCGCGGACGCCAACGTGTTGGCATGTGTGCGCCGCGGAGTCAACGTCATCCAGCTCAACCTGGATGAAGGCCTGGCGATGTTCGACGATGAGAGTTTCGACGTGGTGCTGCAGATCGACACCTTGCAGCATTTGCGCAACACCGAAGTCATGCTGCGCGAAACCGCGCGCGTGGGCAGGATCGGAATCGTCGCTTTCCCCAATTTCGGCCATTGGCCGAACCGCCTGAGCGTGTTGCGTGGGCGCATGCCGGTAACCAAACGCCTGCCGTATGAATGGTATGACACGCCCAACATTCGCGTCGGTACCTACGCGGATTTCGAGGTCCTGGCGCTGCGCAGCGGTCTGAAGATTCAGGACAGTTTCGGGCTGCAGGAGGGCAAGACGGTCCGACGCGCTCCCAATCTGCTGGCCGGCACCGCCGTCTTCAAGCTCTGCCGCTGATGCGCTGCGGGTGGTTGGACTCGTGCTGACGGTGAAGCACAGACGGGCAGAGGTATGCCCGGCATTTTGGAATCGAATTTCCAGCCGGGCCGACGCACCCGACCGCCATAGCGCCAAACCATGCACACGCCCTGCATCGAACACGCTGCCGGCGGGCCATGGCCGAATGGGACAGCTCGAGTGTCGACCCGGGTCAGGTCTCGTCGGAAGCGCGAACTGACCATCGGCGAACTGCGGCGCTGCCCGGGCCCCGCGATCCCCAGCGTGAGGCAGCTGGCGGCTGCAAAGATGCGCGTGGCGCCGGGCCCTGCGCCGTCATGGAGCGGCCGCGATGGCGGTAGCCGCTTCGATGATCCGGCCGATCAATTCGCAGTCCGATTCCGTCAGCGACAGTGGCGTACGCAGATCCATTAGCTGTCGCATGATCGCCATGGCCTTGGGCAGCACCGGCGCTTCCTGAAGGTATTGCCAATGCGTGTAGTTGCTGGTGAAGGCATTGGTTCGGGCCTCCCAAACCATTTGACATACAGGCCACGCAGTACGCACTGGTGCACGAAACGCTCGATGCGCGGTGGCGCCAGTTCCAGAGAGAACTGGATCGAGCTGGCCACGAAGGCTTCCCTGGCATGGCGCACGGGAATGGTGATTCCGGGCACCCGGTTCAGGCGTCGTTCCAGAGTTGCATAGATGCGGTTCCACGCCTGCCCGCGTTGTGCCAGCAGGCCGATCTGGGGCCTCAGCAAGGCAGCTGCGAAGTTGGACATGCGCAGGCTGAAGTCGGGTGTACGGTACTTCCAGCGCGCGAACACATGCTCGGGCGGCCGCAGGATGTGCTGGTCGTACATCATGTAGCAGCCCGACATCAGGATCGCCTGCGCGGCGATGTCGTCGTCGTCGGTGACGAGCAGCCCGCCCTCGCCCGAGTTGATGTGTTTGTAGGTCTGGGCGCTGTAGCACCGGACCTGGCCCCAGGTACCTGTGTGGCGGCCGTCCCACGTCGCACCCATCGTGTGGGCGCAATCCTCGACCACGGCGACGCCATGCCGGTCACACAGGCTGCGCACCGCCTGCAGGTCGGTGATGTGCCCGCGCATGTGCGACAACAGCAGTACCTTGGCCGCACTGGTTTTGATTTTGCTTGCCAGGTCGGCCAGGTCGGTGGTGTAGTCCGGAGTGGTCTCGACCAGCACCGGGTGCGCGCCGGCATGCGCGATCGCGCCGGGTACCGGCGCCAACGTGAAACTGCTGGTCAGGACCTTGTCGCCCGGCTTGACCCCGAGTGCCTTCAGGGCAATGAACATGGCCGCACCACAGGAGCTGACGGCAACACAGCAACGGCTACCCACATAGCCGGCGTAGTCCCGCTCCAGCAGGGAGGGCTCCGGATCGTCGCTGCCCTGCTCGCCGTAGCGGTGCAGGCGGCCGCTGCGCATCAGGGCCACTGCGCGCTCGATCGCAGCCTCGGGGATCGGCTCCGGCATGCTCAGGTCCTTGCCAAACCAGAGACCGTCGGCAGTGCGCGGTGCAGGGTCCTGCATGGTCCGGGAAGTAGCGGGCATGTTGCGAGTACCCATCTACTCGGCCCGACAGCGGTTGCCGCCGAGTTCGCCGAGCTCGAATGCCTCATGCGGGAAGTATTCTTGAGGCGGATGTCGCCGGTACGCGCATGCCCTTCCATGCCTTCGAGGCGGGAAATTCGGGCCGCGACCTGGCCGACTGCACGGCTGGCCGAACGGTCGAGACGCTGGTAGGTCAGGGTCTTGATGAACTTGCCCACGCTCAGGCCGCCCGAATAACGCGCTGCGCCCCGCGTCGGCAGGATATGGTTGGGCCCGGCGCACTTGTCGCCATAAGCGACGGTGGTTTCTTCGCCCAGGAACAAGGAGCCGTAATTGCAAAGGCGCGCAAGCCCCCAGTCCGGGTCGGCTGCCAGTACCTGAAGGTGCTCGGGGGCGTACTGGTCGCTGATGTCACAGGCCTCTTCGCGGCTGGAAACGAGCACCACCTCCGCGTAGTCGCGCCAGGCCGCGCCGGCAGCGTGGCGCGCCAGTTCGGGCAAGGATGCAATCAGGCCCGGCATCTTGTCGATCACGGCATGCCCCACAACCCGCGAGGTAGTGAACAACCAGACAGGCGAGTCGGGTCCGTGCTCGGCCTGCCCGGCCAAATCGGCAGCAACGATGTCGGGATCGGCGCTGTCGTCGGTGGTCCGCGTCAACTATCCTGACCGCCGTGTCAAGGTAATTGTCGCCGACCACGTCGGCGATGATGGCCGACTCGGTCGGGCCAGCGACGACGTTGATACCGACCCGGCCGAACAACATGCGCTTGGCCTCCGCGACGAAGCGGTTTCCGGGCCCCACAATCACGTCGGCGGGTCGTGGGGCGTACAGGACGTAGGCCAGCGCCGCAATCGCCGGCACGCCGCCCAGCGCCAGCACCGTGTTGGCACCGCACAACTTCATGGTGTGCAGGATGGCCGGATGCACGCCGGCTTCCTCGTGCCCGGGCGAAGTCGCCACGATGTTGGGAACGCGCGCCACCTTGGCGGTGCAGACACTCATGATGGCGGATGCCGCGTGCGCATATCGGCCACCCGGAACATAACAACCCGCTGTTTGCAACGGTATCAATTTTTGCCCGGCCACCAACCCAGGGATCAACTCGGTTTCAAACTCGCGCAGCGAGTCGCGCTGGCGTTGGGCGAAATGCCGCACCCGCGCGCGGGCAAAGGCGATGTCGTCCTTGACGCCTGGTGACAGGCTGCGCGACGCCTTGGCAAAGTCGTCCTCGCCCAATACCACCTGGGCGCGCCAGCCGTCGAGGTCGCGCGCGTAGCGCTCGACCGCAGTACGGCCATCACGGGCGATCGCCGCAAGCATCTGCCCGACCGTCAATGCAGTGGCTTCGTCGATGGCCTGGGCGTGTGGGGTGGCTCGCTTGAGATATTCGACGGTCATGGGAGGTGCTCACTACGCAATTGACCAATGGTAGTCAAGCCGATTTTCCACCAACAGTGCCAGAACAGTATTCATCTGGTACCAGAACGCGCGCCTGGCGTGACCGGCAAACCCCGGTGCAGCGCCGGCGCATTGTCAATGGCATCTGCGCGCGCACTGGGCCGCGCTACGGCCTGCCGGGCCAATCACGCAGGGACACCCAGCCATGTCAGCAAGCTGGAAACCGCAGGTATACGGATCCACCTGTTGCAGCGCTTTGCCAACCACGGTTCGGCCTTGCAATGAAGCATGCAGGAGATGATGCCCCATGGCCTCGTGACGGGACTGGTTCGCACGCAAGCCAAGGTCCCGCTTGGCCGCATGCCCGCCGATGGGTTGGACCTGTCGGGCATTGCGGCGTTGCTCGCGATGCCAGCGTTGGGGCACAAGGGACTGCTGATAGCCCCCGTTGCGCGCTATTCGTGAGCCACGACATCCAGGCGGGTCAGGCCCACCTGTCCAACCGGGTTGAGCCGGCGGCGCCATGGGCGGTCATTGCTTGAGCAGGACATTCATCCCGGGCCGGACGTCGGCTTCATCGATGTAACCAATGGCACCTGGGGTGGAATTCACGAAGTTGATGATGTCCGAACTCTTGGGCAGTTCTCTTGGAGACGCCCCCTTGCCGAT
>JANMYG010000553.1:0-14592 GCA_031381865.1 Betaproteobacteria bacterium
CACCGAGACCGTCTTCAAGGCCGACGACAAGATGGAGCAGATCGTCCTGGAGAAGAAGGACTGCACGTATTCCTTCTTCGCCGACCCGATGTACGTCTGGATGGACGCCGAGTACAACCAGTACGAAGTGGAAACCGAGAACATGGGCGACGCCCTCAACTACCTCGAAGAGGGCATGCCGGCCGAAGTGGTGTTCTACGAAGGCAAGGCCATCTCGGTCGAACTGCCCACCAGCCTCGAACGCGAAATCACCTGGACCGAGCCGGCCGTCAAGGGCGACACTTCGGGCAAGGTGCTCAAGCCCGCCAAGCTGGCGACCGGTTTCGAGGTCGGCGTGCCGATCTTCGTGGCCCAGGGCGACAAGGTCGAGATCGACACACGCACCGGCGAATACCGCAGGCGCGTCTAAGGCCGCAAGCACCAGAAAGGCTCCGCAAGGAGCCTTTCTGCCTTGGCGGGCCCGACCCGCACTGGAGTTGCATGGACTTCGATTTCAAGCACGTCGGCGTACCGTTTCGCATGTCGCCCGGGCTCGCGCGCATGCCGCCAGGTGCGCGGCACCTGACGCCGCTGGACGTGACCAGCGCCCGCTACCAGGAAAAGCTCGCGGTGTCGCGCTCGGGCGGCGCCCTGCATTGCGTGGCCGGCTTCGACCCGGCCGACGCATTGCGCGCGATCGCCGGCAGCGCAGCGGCCGGCACTGCGCCCGGATCGCCCGGACACCCGGCGGCACTGGAACTCGCGTTCGAAGAAGACCTGGTGGTGCTCGATGCCGCCACTGCCAGCGTGCCCTGGATGTGCGTCTGCACCCCGAGCGGCTGGGCGCCCGAAGAAAAGCTGGGCCTGGGGCTGCCGGCGATCCACACACCGGTGGCGGACATCGGCCACCTGTCGGCCGCCTGGCCGCACCTGATGGCCCTGGCCACCAACGGCGAGCACTGGGAGCGTTTCGTCTGGACCGTCAGCCCCTCGCCCCACTACGACCAGCATCCGCGCCGCCGTCCGCGTACACCGTGGCCGGGCGACCCGGACCCGGCGGCGTTCGCGCACCAATGCTTTTTTCGCGCCGAGCGCCAGACTTTCCTGCCGGTGCACGATGCCCAGGGCCTGGCCCGCCGGCAGGCCGTCTTCACGATCCGGGTCATGGTCGAGCCGCTGCCGGCCGTGGTCGCCGGCCCAGCGCATGCGCAGCGCCTGCACGACGCGCTGGCCTCGATGACGGCCAGTGTGCTGGTCTACAAGAACCTGCAGCCCGCGCGCGAACGCCTGCTGGCATGGTTGTCGCGCATGGCCGCCGGGCCGGGCGACGACCAACACTTTAGGGTGTAGGCTAGGCGGCATGCAAAACGCCCCTGCGGACCCAACGGCGCCGGCCACGGGGCAACCGGAGCCCATACCCGCCACGCGACTGGCCCTGCGGCGTGTCGGGATCGACACCTACCGTGAAAACGTCGCGTACCTGCACCGCGACTGCGCGGTCTACCGCGCGGAGGGCTTCCAGGCCCTGTCCAAGGTCGAGGTACAGGCCAACGGGCGGCGCATCCTGGCCACGCTCAATGTGGTCGACGACGCGCGCATCGTGGGATGCGAGGAGCTCGGCCTGTCGGAAGATGCATTTGCCCGCCTTGACGTCGTCGACGGACACAGTGCCAGCGTGTGCCAGGCCGAGCCGCCCGAATCGATCGTGGCACTCAACCGCAAGATCGCCGGCGAGCGTCTGGGCCGGGAGGATTTTCTGGCGATCGTGCGCGACATCGCCGAGCGCCACTACTCCAAGATCGAACTGACCGCCTTCGTGGTCGCCACCCACCGCGACGAGCTCGACCGCGAAGAGGTCTATTTCCTGACCGAGGCGATGGTGGCGAGCGGCCGGCGCCTCGACTGGCACGAGCCGCTGGTGGTGGACAAACACTGCATCGGCGGCATCCCCGGCAACCGCACGTCGATGCTGGTGGTGCCGATCGCCGCGGCGCACGGCCTGCTGTGTCCCAAGACGTCATCGCGCGCCATCACCTCGCCGGCCGGCACCGCCGACACGATGGAAGTGCTGGCCCAAGTGGAACTGGGCCTGGAGCAGTTGTCCTCCATCGTGCGCACACACCGCGCCTGCCTGGCCTGGGGCGGCAACGCCGACCTGTCGCCGGCCGACGATGTGCTGATCTCGGTGGAACGCCCGCTGTCGATCGATTCGCCGGGGCAGATGGTGGCGTCGATCCTGTCCAAGAAGATCGCGGCCGGCTCCAGCCACCTGGTGCTCGACATCCCGATCGGGCCGACCGCCAAGGTGCGCAGCATGGCGCAGGCGCAGCGGCTGCGGCGCCTGTTCGAATATGTGGCGCAGCGCATGCGGCTGTCGCTCGACGTGGTCATCACCGACGGCCGCCAGCCGGTGGGCAACGGCATCGGACCGGTGCTGGAGGCGCGTGACGTCATGCGGGTGCTCGAGAACGACCCGCGCGCACCGATGGACCTGCGCCAGAAGGCGCTGCGGCTGGCCGGGCGGCTGATCGAATGCGACCCGGACGTGCGCGGCGGGGACGGCTTTGCGATCGCCCGCGACATCCTCGACTCGGGTCGCGCCCTGGCCAGGATGAACGCCATCATCGCGGCGCAAGGCGCCACCGGCTTCGACCACAACCGTCCCGGGCTCGGACAACTCAGCTTCGAGGTGCGCGCCGCCAGCGCCGGTGTGGTCACCGGCATCGACAACCTGCAGATCGCGCGCATCGCGCGACTGGCCGGCGCGCCCGATGTGAAGAACGCCGGCGTCGACCTGCTGCGCAAGCTGGCCGAACCGGTGGCCAGTGGCGACCTGCTGTACCGGGTCCATTCGGGTTTCGCCGCCGATCTCGGCTTCGCGCGCCAGGCCAGCGCGAAATCCACCGGCTACACGATCGGCAGCGCGAACGAAGTGCCGCGCGTGTTCGTCGAGTTCTGAGGGAGCGAGCGCCCATGCTGCTGTATTTCGAAGACCAATGTGATGGCGCCTTGCGCCTGGCAAGTGCGGCCGGCCTGGAGCCGGCGCTGGTCGAGCGCCACCGCTTCCCGGACGGCGAGACCCGGCTGCGGCTGCCGCCGCTGCTGCCGCCGCGGGTCGCGGTGTTCCGCAGCCTCGAGCATCCCAACGACAAGCTGCTCGAACTGCTGCTGCTGGCCCGCACCGCACGCACGCTGGGCGCGCAGCGGCTGGCGCTGGTGGCGCCGTACCTGGCCTACATGCGCCAGGACGTGGCCTTCACGCCGGGCGAAGCCATCAGCCAGCGCATCGTCGGGCGCTTTCTGGCCGAGCTTTTCGATGCCGTGATCACGGTCGACCCGCACCTGCACCGCGTCGCCAAGCTGCAGGAGGCGGTGCCGGTGCCCGACGCCATCGTGCTGACCGGCGCCGAGCCGCTGTCCGACCTGATCGCGCAACGACGCCAGCGGCCGCTGCTGGTCGGCCCGGACGCCGAATCCGCGCAGTGGGTGGCGGTGGCGGCGGCGCGCCACGGCTTCGAGCACGTGGTCTGCACCAAGGTCCGCAATGGTGACCGGGCGGTCGAGGTCGCGTTGCCAGCGGTCGCGGTGGCCGGGCGCGCCGTGGTGGTGCTCGACGACGTGGCGAGCACCGGCCATACCGTCACGGCCGCGGCGCGCCTGCTGCGCGCGGCCGGCGCCGCGTCGATCGACGTGGCGGTGACCCATGCCCTGCTCACGCCCGACGCGCTGGCGCTGATCCATGGCGCCGGCGTGGGTGAGGTCTGGAGCACCGACTGCATCGCGCATCCGACCAACGCGGTGGCCATGGCGCCCTGGCTGGCAACGGCGCTGCGCAGCGTCACGGGCTGGCGTGCCGATGCCTGACCGGCGCGCCGGCGTGCCCGTGCCCGTGCCCGGCGGTGGCCACCACGCGTTGCACCTTGCCGCTGCGCCCCATGGCAATCGGCTGGCCGAGTTCGGTCAGCAGGCGCAATGCTGGCAAGCCCTGGCGCGCCGCGAACGCCTGCAACGCGGCGCAGCAGCGCGGCGCCGCCTCCACTGCGGCCGCACCACCAAAACCCAGGCGCAGCACCAGCGTATGTGCATCGCGCTGGCGCAACTGGAAATCGAACACGCCGGCGTCGTCCTCCAGCACCGTCGTCAGCGCCAGCGGCAATAACGTGACCGAGCGGCCGTCGGCGGCCGACATGACCAGCGATTCATCGATGCGTCCGCGCACCTCGATCACCGGCAACGGCGAGCCGCAGGCGCAGGGCTCGACGCCGACCGTGATCTGGTCCCCGATGTCGTAGCGGATCAGCGGCTGCACGTGGTTGGCTAGGTTGGTCAGCAGCACCGAATTGGAGGCCACGCCGGCCGGCACCGGGCGATGGTGCCGGTCGACTGGCTCCAGGATCACCCAGTCGGTGTTGGCATGCAGGTTGCCGCAGCGGCATTCCCACCCCACGGTCAGGAACTCGGAGGCGCCATAACTGTTGCGCACCGCGCAGCCGAGGCACTGCTCGACGCGCCGGCGCACCGCCGCGGAGAGTGTTTCCCCGCCGGTCCAGAGTTCCTGCAGCCCGAGCCGCAACGACCCGCGCTGCGCCTCGTCGGCCAGCAACGCGGCCGCCGTCGGGTAGGTGGCGATGATGGTCGGGGCGAAGGCATTGAGTTGCTCCACCAGCGCCGCAACCGGCTGGGCGATCGAAAAGCACTGCAGCGACTGCGCGCTCCACGGATTGAGCTGGTGCAGCCTTCGCATCGAGACGAAGCTGGCGAAATGGCCGTCTGTGGCGCCGACGAAGGCGATGCGTTCGGCCAGCAGCAGCGGGTCGAACCAGCGTTGCAACGGCCGCGGCGTGCTGCGCCGCAACGCCTCGAGCGCATCGTAGACCGCCATCGCGCGCGCGTCCTGCACGAAGATGCCCGGTTCGCCAGTGGTGCCTGAGCTCTCCCACACCAGGTACTTGCCCAGGAACGGCTGGGCGATGTTGGCCGGGTCGGCGGTGAAGGCGCGCAGCTGCGACAACTCGAGTCGCGTATCGGTAACCCAGTCGCCGAACCGCTGCATCAGCTGGTGGCGGTTCGTCACCGGCAGCGCCTCGAGCGGCATCTTCGCGCCCGCGGGCCCACCCAGCAGTTCGCGGTACAGCGCCGAGCCTTTGATCGCCGCGCCAAGCAAGGCCGCAAGCCGGGCCTTCTGCCGGCTCGCGATGCCCTGCGGCGTGGCCTGCGCGGCGGCAACCACATCCAATGCCACTGCGCCCAGGCGCAGCGCATCGAAGACGATGCTCATGCAGGGCCCGCGTGCGCTGGCAACCCCACGGTCTGCGCCACCAGCACCTGTTCGTCGGCCGACAACACCATCGCCGGCATCAGCGGCAGGCCGCCGCTGGTCTGGGCCGGCGGCAATGGCAGCGTGCTGACCGCATAACCTTCGGCCGGCTCGGGCTTGAGCTGGCCGATCATGCCGAGCGCCAATTTGGTCAAGGTGTTCATGCGGACTCCTGTTCGTGGGGCGGGCCGGCGGCGGCGGCGCTCGCAAGCAACTTGCGCATGTTATGCACCCACCCGTGGCGCTGGCTTGCGCTGGCTCAACTTCGCGACATCATCTCGGGCTCGCCACCGCGGCCGACCCCATCGCCGTCCTCACGGCTGCCGGCAAGACGGCCCCAGCGCCGTCGCAACGAGCGCCGGCAGGACAACGCCAGCGCAGTACGACATCGGTGTGCCTTGAGTTGGCTCAAGAGCGCGCCGGGGCGGGTTCCTAAACTGGGTTGGCGTGCCGACCCGTTGCCCATCCGACCATGACCCCCGAGGCCACCATGCGCGAAGACACCCTGTTGAACCGTTTCCTGGCCGCCCTGCCCTTCCATTCGGATGTCGGCCTGCGCCTGGCGCTGTGGAACGGCATCGAACGCGACCTCGGCACGCGGCCAAAAGTCACGGTGCGGCTACAAGGACCGGGCGCGCTGCGCTACTTCCTGCCGCCGAGCCTGGACAACCTGGCCGAGGGTTATGTCAACGGGCATTTTGACGTTCAGGGCACGGCCCGGGATGTGGTCGAGACGGCCGCGCGGCTGGCGCGCACCTCGCTGCCGATCGCGGGCAAGTTCGGCCGCCTGTTCAGGGCGGCCCACCATGACCGTGACAAGGACGCGCGCGCCATACAGCACCACTACGACGTGTCCAACGACTTCTACCGCCTGTGGCTCGACCCGCAGATGGTCTACTCGTGCGCCTATTTTTCCGCGCCGGCGCTGACGCTGGAACAGGCGCAGCTGGCCAAGATCGACCACATCCTGACCAAGCTGATGCTGCAGCCCGGAGACAGGCTGCTCGACGTCGGGTGTGGCTGGGGCGCGCTGGCCATGCGCGCGGCCCGGCACTTCGGCGCCCGTGTCGTCGGCATCACGCTGTCACGCAACCAGTTCGAACTGGCCCGGCAGCGCGTGGCGCAGGCCGGCCTTCAGGACCGGGTGGAAATCCGGCTGCAGGACTACCGCGACGTCGACGAGCCATTCGACCGCATCACGTCGGTCGGCATGTTCGAGCACGTGGGCCTCAAGCACCTGCAAGCCTATTTCGCCAAACTGCACGCGCTGCTGAAGGACGGTGGCCTGGTGATGAACCACGGCATCACCACCACCGACCCGGAGAGTGGCGGCGCCCCGCTCGGTGCCGGCGCCTTCATCGGCAAGTACGTCTTTCCGCACGGCGAGTTGCCGCACCTGAGCCTGGCGCTGCGCGAGATGGAAGTGGCGGGGCTGGAAGTGCTGGACGTGGAAAACCTGCGGCGCCATTACGCCCGGAACCTGATGTGCTGGGCCGACAACTACGAGGCGCACTCCGAGGCGATCCGGGCCTGTGTGGACGAGACCACGTTCCGCGTCTGGCGCATCTACCTGGCCGGCTGCGCCCATGCCTTCGAACAGAACTGGGTCGCGTTGCACCAGGTGCTGGCCTGCAAGTCCGGGCCGAGCCCGCAACTCAACCCGACGCCCTGGTCGCGCGCCTACATGTACCGCTGAGCGCCGGGCCGCCCCCAAGGCACGAGGTGGTCGGGCGCGTGGTTGCGGCCGGGTCTGCCGCGACGCGATTGCGCATCGGCGAGCGGGTCGGCATTCCGTGGCTCGGCGGCACCTGCGGCCATTGCGCCTATTGCGCCGGGCAGCGCGAGAACCTGTGCGACTCCCCGGTGTTCACGGGTTACGACCGCAACGGCGGTTTTGCGCAGTACACCGTGGCGGACGAACGCTACTGCTTCGCGTTGCCGCCGGCCTACGACGACCTGCATGCCGCGCCATTGCTGTGCGCCGGCCTGATCGGTTTTCGGGCCTACCGCATGTCGGGCGTCTCGGGTCGCATGCGCCTGGGGTTGTACGGCTTCGGCGCCGCCGCCCACATCCTGTGCCAGCTTGCGGCGGCCCAGGGGCAGGAGGTCTACGCCTTCGTGCGCGCCGGCGACGAGCGCAGCCGGCAGTTCGCGCTGCAACTGGGTGCGACCTGGGCCGGCCCGTCCGACGCCCCGGCCCCGGTGCCGCTGGACGCAGCGCTGATCTTCGCGCCGGTGGGTGCGCTCGTGCCGGCTTCCCTGCGCGCGACGCGCAAGGGCGGCATGGTGGTGTGCGCCGGCATCCACATGAGCGACATACCCGCGTTCGAGTATTCGCTGCTGTGGGGAGAACGCCAGCTGCGCTCGGTCGCCAACCTGACACGCGCCGACGGCGAGGCCTTTCTCTCGCTGATCGGAAGGTACCCGGTCACGACCCATGTCACGCCGTTTCCGCTGGCGCAGGCCAATGCGGCGATCGCCGCGTTGCGTTCGGGCGCGATCGACGGTGCGGCGGTACTGGTGCCCTGACAACCGCCGCACACGCCGGATCGGCGCGACTCAAGCCGCGGGCTGAAGCGCTTCGTCGATACGCGCGCGCAACTCCGGACCCTGGTAGCGGGTCAGGTCGCT
The DNA here is from genome assembly GCA_031381865.1 of Betaproteobacteria bacterium. Lineage (GTDB taxonomy): Bacteria > Pseudomonadota > Gammaproteobacteria > Burkholderiales > Burkholderiaceae_C > CAISIP01. Next base: position 7,928 of record JANMYG010000553.1, read on the forward strand.
GGCAACGCAATGCTTGAGTATCTTTTCCGCGCCATGGCTCAGCATCGGGCGTATTTCGCCCAGCATCGGCCCGGAGGCGATCAGCGCCAGCGAGGTGCAGGCCTGCGCCGCCACGCCGTCGTTGATATGTTTCGCCATCTGCCGGGCAAATTCATGGCGCTCCGCCGCGCGCAACTCCGTGCGCGGCTCGAACTGGGTGCCGCCGTGGCCGGTGCGCCCGTGGCCCTTGCCGGCATCGCCGGACGCATCACCGCCGGGCGGCGCCCCCGCGTGCCGGTCCTGCGGGTACACGAAACTGGCCAACTCGGTCAGTGAATGGTCGGACGCATTGCGCTCGAAACAGCGGGCGCGGTGCGCGTCCGCCACAAGGACCCAGTTCTTGTTCATGTCGTTCTCCTGTCGCCAATCCGGTATGGATGGATGGATGAATGACGATGCTAGTCGGCCGGGCCGTCGCACGCTTGACATATCGCAACACACCTGCCTCGCATTGAAATGGTCGCGGCATTGCACCGGGATCCATGGATTGCGGGTGCTGAAACCCCGGACCTGATCCGGGATCCATGGATTGCGGGTCAAGCCCGCAATGACAACCGGGGCCGGCAATGCCGGCTGGAGCGGCTACCAACGACACGGCTTGCTGGGGCCTGGCGGAATTCCTGGCGCGGACCTCAGGCCGCACCCTGCGCACCCGCCGGTGTCGCATCCGCCGGTGTCGCATCCGCCGGTGTCGCTTCCGCCGGTGTCGCGCGCGCCGGGCTCGCGACTGCGGCTTGCAGCGCGTCCCCGACGTCGTCGAGGAAGACGAATCGGAGCTTATCGCGGGCCGGTTGCGGCACGTCCTCGAGGTCCTTGCGGTTGCGCGCCGGCAACATCACGCAGCTTATGCCAGCGGCCAGCGCGGCGAGCACCTTTTCCTTGATGCCGCCCACCGGCAGTACCAGCCCGCGCAGGCTGATCTCGCCCGTCATCGCGACATCGTTGCGCGCCGGGCGGTCCAGGAACAGCGAGGCCAGCGCCACGAACATGGCCACGCCGGCGCTCGGCCCGTCCTTGGGGATGGCGCCGGCCGGCACATGGATATGCACGTCGCTCTTCTCGAACACGGCCGGGTCCAGCCCCAGCACCCCGGAGCGCGATTTCACCAGTGTCAGCGCGGCCTGCGCCGACTCCTTCATCACGTCACCGAGCTGCCCGGTCAGGATCAGCCGGCCACCGCCCGGGGTACGGCTGGCTTCGATGAACAGGATGTCGCCACCCACCGGTGTCCAGGCCAGCCCGGTGGCCACGCCCGGCATGCCGGCGCGCAACGCCACTTCGTTCTCGAACTTGGCCGGCCCCAGCACCTCGGCCAGGTCCGGTTCCTCGACCCGCACCGTCTGCACCAGACCCTCGGCGATACGAACCGCCGCGCGGCGGCAGACCGCGCCGATCTGGCGCTCCAGGTTGCGCACGCCGGCCTCGCGCGTGTACAGGCGGATGATGGCCGCGAGGGCGCCGTCCGTGATGTCGCATTGCCCCGGCTGCAGGCCGCTGTCGGCGAGCTGGCGCGCCACCAGGTACTTTCTGGCGATTTCGCGTTTTTCCTCCTGCGTGTAACCGGACAGCTGCAGCACCTCCATGCGGTCGCGCAGCGGACCGGCGATCGGATCGAGCACATTGGCCGTGGTGATGAAAAGCACCTGCGACAGGTCGTACGGCACCGCCAGGTAGTTGTCGCGGAAGTTGGCGTTCTGCTCAGGGTCCAGCACCTCCAGCAGCGCCGACGATGGATCGCCGTGCATGCCGCTGCCCAGCTTGTCGATCTCGTCGAGCATCATCACGCAGCCGCGCGTGCCGGCTTTCTTGATCGCCTGGATGATGTTGCCGGGCAAGGCGCCGACGTAGGTGCGCCGGTGGCCCCGGATCTCGGCCTCGTCGTGCACCCCGCCCAGCGAGACACGCACGAACTTGCGCCCCAGCGCCCGCGCGATCGACTGCCCGAGCGAGGTCTTGCCCACCCCCGGCGGACCGACCAGGCAAAGGATCGGCCCGTGGCCGCCCGGATTTAGCTTGCGCACCGCCAGAAACTCGACGATGCGTTTCTTGACCTGTTCCAGTCCGAAATGGTCGGCGTCCAGCACCAAGCGGGCCTGCGCCACGTCGATCACATCGGGCTGCGGCGCCTTCCACGGCAACTCGGTGAGCCAGTCGAGGTAGGTGCGCACCATCGAATACTCGGCCGACGCGTCGGACATGCGCGCCAGGCGCGTGAGTTCCTTGTCGGCCACCTTCCGGACTTCCTCCGGCATGCCGGCCTGCGCCACCAGCTGGCGCAGTTCGTCCATTTCCGCCGTGTTGCCGCCGCCATCGTCGCCGAGCTCCTTCTGGATCGCCTTCATCTGCTCGCGCAACAGGAACTCCCGCTCGCGCTGGCCCATGCTGGCCTTGGTGCGCTGGTCGATCTCGCGCGAAAGCTGCATCACCTGGATGCGGTGGGCCATCAGCCCGAGCAGGCGGTCGAGCCGGCTGCGCAGGTCGAACTGCTCCAGCAGCTCCTGCTTCTCGGCCGGCTTGATGTCCAGGTAACCGGCCACCATGTCGGCCAGCGTGCCGGGCGTGTCGATGGCCTGCACCACCTGCAGCATCTCCGGGGATGCCTGCGGCAGCAGCTGCAGGACCTCGATCGCCTGCTCCTTCAAGCGCAGGAACCGGGCCTCGATCTCCTTGTCGGGCGTCGCGCCGGACTCATCGATGCGCTCGAAACGTGCTGCCATGAATGGCTGGCCAGGCACGAAATCGATCACGCGGAAACGCTGCTGGCCCTGGCAGATGATGTGGTGGGTGCCGTCCGGCGTGCTGACATAACGCAGGATCGAGGCGATCGTGCCCACGCGCGCCAGGTCGTCGGGCCCGGGACGGTCCGCCTCCGGGCGGGTCTGCATGAGGATGCCGACCGGCAACTCGTGTTTGACGGCGTACTGCGCCGCGGCGATCGAGCTTTCGCGGCCGATCGCGATCGGCATGATCAGGCCCGGAAACAGCACCATGTTGCGCACCGGCACGATCACCAGGGCATCGTCTGCCAACACCGCGTCGCCCTCCTGCGCGGCGCCGCGTTCCAGCGGCATCGGCGCCGAGCCGGTGGCGCCGGCCGTGTCCCGCCCCTCCAGCGACAGATCATCCTGGTTCATGGCACCAACTCCAGCTGGATATGCAGGCATCCGTGTTCCATCTGCATCTCGACCACCCGGTACGCGCCTGCGGGCAATCCGATGCGGCGCTCGAAGCGGCCGTAGGGTATTTCGAGCCGCATCACGGCGCCCGGTCCGAGCTTGGCGCCCAATGCCCGGTCGCCGCGCACGACGATCGACTGGCGTTCGATACGCACTTCGAAGCGGTCTGGCGGCACACCCGGCAAGGCCACCAGCAGGTCGAGCAGGCGCCCGTTGTCGACCATGTCCACCGGCGGCTCCCAGGACGGACCGTCGCGGGCCTGACCGATCTGGAAGAACTGCCGCTGCAGGCGCTCCGCGCTGTCGAGCAATTCCACTGCCTGGGACAACATCCATGCGCGCGCGTCGATGGGTCGCATACCTTGGTTTCCTTGTTGTTCGTTCAGCGGCAAGCCGGCTTGTCAGCTTGCATGCTAGGCCGGTATTCAGGCGACAACTTGACCCTGCTCAACGTCCGCCGCCGATGCCAAAGGCGCGTGCGAACGCGCGCTCGAAAGTGGCCAGTTGTGCGCGCGGCAGGTGGTTGATGCCTGCGGCGGCCGCGCGGCCGCCACCGCTGTGGAACTGGCGGCACAGCCGGTCCGCGCCGTGCGGTGCCGCCCGCGGCGCGCGCACACTCACCACGTAGCCACCCGCCGCGTCGTGCGTCAGCACCGCGTGGGCGCGCTGCGGATGCGCGTCCACCAGCTGGTTGCCCAGTGCGCCGCGAACCCGCCGGCTCCAGGCGCCATCGGGCAGGATGAACAGGTCGCCGCAATCCAGCACCGCGTGCGGTTCGACCCGGTGCGCCAGTTCCAGATCACGTGCGCGGCCGTCGCGCAGTTCTCCGAACAGCGGATCGCGCGCGATGAACTGGAACGGATCGGCATGCGGGTGCAGCCGCGCGTACAGCGACGCGGGATGCACGAGCAGGTCGGCCTCGTCGTCGCCGTAGGCGTTGTAGTTCAGGCATTCGCCGAGCTCCCGCGCGGCATTGCATTGCTCTGCCGACAGTGACAGCGTCGCGGCCAGCCGCTGCGCTGCATGCCCGAGGTTGTCGCCGAATGCGCCCACCACGGCCCACACCCGCCAGGCGGCGCCGAGGTATTCGTCCACCAGCATGCTGGTACAGACATCCGAGCGGGTGTCGATGTGGGTGCGCAGGCCGGCGTGGCGCGGTATCTGGCCCGCAAAATGGTGGTCGAAGTAGTCGACCACCACGCCACGCCCCAGCAACGCCAGCAGCGCATCCCGGTTCGCGTCGAGCGAGATGTCCAGCACCGTGACCGACGTGCATACGGTCTGCGCCGCGCGCCGCAGCAACGCGATGTCGCGCTTGGGGCCGGTCACCAGCGTCGCCGCGCGCGGTTCGGCCAACCGCAACTGGTGCAGCGCGCAGATGCCGTCGGCGTCGCCGTTGAAAACATCGACATGGGGCATCGAACCGATCCTTTCGCACAACCGCCAAAATGTGGCGCCGCCGTCCGCCGCATGCACCGCGGCACCGGCCTGTATTGGCTTCCTGCCGGCTACGACCGCGATTGCGCTGGCTCAACGGCCGGCATGCGCTGGCTTCATGATCTCGGGTTGTTCCTTGCGCCTTGGCGCGAGTTTGCCAGCACAGGGCAACCCAGCCCCAAATTGGTAAACACTGGCCAGGGTCATCGGCGCATGTCCTGGAACACTTGGCGCTTGGTGATGGTGGCTGCCACCAATTGCGGCGGGCGCACGCCGTCAGCCGCAACGCAGCCGGTGCAGCGTGATCTCGGGCAGGCAGTTCAGGCGCACGTCGACGATCGACGCGCCGCAACCGACCGAGGTGTAACCGGCCATGCCGTGGTAGTGCCAGGCGCCGCGCGCAAAGGCCCGTGGCGCGCCGGAGTCGGTCAGTATCGGCACGCCGCCTGGAAGGCAGATCTGCCCGCCATGGGTGTGTCCGCACAACATCAGGCTGTAGTCGGCGTGCGCCGCATGGCGGTAGGGCTCGGGCGTGTGCGACAACAGGATCGCGCAGCCATCGGGCGGCACGCCGGCCGCGGCCTGGTGGAAATTGTGGGTACGAAAATAGTGCGCATCGTCGATGCCGACCAGCGACAGCCTGGCGCCCGCGCGTTCGATCGGCACCGACTCGTTCATGAGCACGGTCATGCCCAGTGCCTCCATGCCCGCCACCATGCGGATCGTGTCGTGGTTGCCGAGCACGGCATAGACCCGTTCGCCCAGGTGCGGCCGCAGCTGCGCCAGCGCGTCCAGCGCGGGCTGGTACGGCCCGAAGGAACGAAAGCGGAAATCGCCAGTCAGCACGCAGGCGTCGTAACGCAGGCCCTGCACGCGTTCGACCAGCCGGTCCGCGAAGTCCTGGTGCAGGTCCAGGTGCAGGTCGCTCAGGTGCAGCAGTGTGTAACCCTCGAATTCGGGCGGCAGGCGCCCCAGCCGGACCTCGTTGTCGCGCCGCTGGATGTTCAGTGCGTTGCGCCGCCCGCGCGCGCGCACGCCGGCCAGGGTCAGGCCGGCGCGGATCAGGCCGTGGCTGGAGTACCAGTTTTCAAGGTGGAAGAAATGCGTGCCGCGGCGCACCACATGCGACTCGCGTTCGCCTTCCAGTCCGAGCCGCTGGTGCAGGTGCGTGCGGCCGATGCGCGCCTCCAGGGCCGCGAGTTGCAGTTGCTCGGACGCGCTGCAGTCGGACAGTTTCATCGGCCCCCATATGGATCAGGTGGTTGCCATGCCGGGCCGGGCCGGGACTCCATGGCTGGGCAACAGTATCACCTGCGGCGCGGGCCCCGCCCCGGCGCAATGGATTGCCACTGGCGCGCTCAGCGCACCGTGTAACCCCGGGCGTCCATGCAGGCCGCGAACGCGCGCTGGTACACCGTGGCATCCGGTGTGGCGCTGGCCTGCGTCGTGGCCCAGCGGTTGCACTCCTGCCGGTCGGCCTCGATCTGCTCGGCCGACTGCCCGTTGCGCGGATAGATCACCGGCTCGGGTGGCGCCGGTGGCACAACCACCTGCGGAACGGTCTGGATGGCTTCGGCGCCCGGTGGCGGCGCGACCACCACGTAGCCTTGCCCGGGCATGGGAGCGTAGTAGACGCCATTGGCGTAGTAGTAGGGCACGCCACCGATCCACAGCGTGGCATAAGCCGGCGGCAGCAGCGGCACCACGATGCCCTGCGGCGGCACCACCACCACAAAACGCCCGGTCCACGGGCGGAACCAGACACCCCCATGGAAGAAGTAGCTGCCCGGCCCGAAAGTGATGCCGATGCTTCCGCCCGGCAACACCGGCACCACATGCCCGCGCGGCGGGTAATAGTGGTCATGGCGGTACCGCTGGTCGAGCCGCAGGTCCGGCGGGCGCGGGCGCGCCTCGGGCGGGCGGGTGTGCACTTCGGGTGGGCGGGCATGCGCCTCGGGCGGGCGGGCATGCGCCTCGGGCGGGCGGGTGCCCACCACGGGAGGCCGCGGGTTC
>JANMYG010000577.1:0-1850 GCA_031381865.1 Betaproteobacteria bacterium
CAAAACCTTGACGCTGTCAATCTGGCGGCCCTGTCGTTCTGCCCGCTGGAGCCTGGTCCGCCAAGCCTCGCTCATGGTAACCCCGGACAATTGATTTTTTCCCAAAATGATGACAAGTCAATCTCTGTTCGCTCAGGGCGAACGGTGTCTTGAATATCGAGAACCTCAACAAAGGCGCAAACATGAAAGTTCTCTCCAGCGTGCGGGTCGTCGAGATCGGGGGCATCGGCCCCGGCCCGTTCTGTGCCATGCACCTCGCCGACCTCGGCGCGGACGTGGTCTCGGTCGTGCGCCCGCTGCCGTCGCAGGCACCGAATCCCGGTCGCACCGTGCTCAACCGCGGCAAGCGCAGCGTCACCGCCGACCTCAAGTCGCCGCAGGGGCGCGACGCGGTGCTGCGGCTGGTCGAGCATGCCGACGTGCTGATCGAAGGCATGCGCCCCGGCGTGATGGAAGAGCTCGGCCTGGGGCCGGAGGTGTGCGCGCGGCGCAACCCGAAGCTGGTGTACGGGCGCATGACCGGCTGGGGCCAGCACGGTCCGCTGGCCCACGCGGCGGGTCACGACAACAACTACATCTCGGTCTCGGGCGCGTTGTGGCATGCCGGCCCGGCCGGGCAGCGGCCGGTCACGCCGTTCACCGTGGTGGGCGACATCGGCGGCGGCGCGCTGTACCTGGCGGTCGGCCTGCTGTCGGCTCTGCTCCAGGCACGCGCCACCGGCCGCGGCACGGTGGTCGACGCCTCGATACTCGACGGCTCGGCCCACATGCTCAACCTGCTGCTGCATGCGCGCCAGGCCGGCATCGTCGGCGACGAACGCGGCGCCAGCATCCACGACAGCTCGCCGTTCTACGAGACCTATGTGTGCGCCGACGGCGAACACATCACCATCGGTTCGATCGAACCGCAGTTCTACGCGCTGCTGCTGGCGCAACTCGGCCTGCGGCACGACGCGGACTTCCAGTCGCCGCAGTGGGACCGGTCGACCTGGCCGCGCCGGCGCGCCCGGCTCGCGGCGATCTTTCTGTCGCGCACGCGCGCGCAGTGGCAGCAGGACATGGAGGGGAGCGACATCTGCTTCGGCGCCGTGCTGCGTCCGGCCCAGGCGGCCCGCCATCCGCACAACCTCGCGCGCGGCGTGTACCTCGAGCCCGACGGCGTGCTGCAGACCGCGCCCGCGCCGCGCTTCGACGGCGCGGCCTACGCGCCGGGCGAGATGGCCGCCGGCGGCGAACACACCGAAGCCGTCATGGCGCAGATCGGTACAGGTGACGCCAGCGCGGTCTGGCGCAACCCGCGCTGAAGCTGCGATCAGGGTTTTCGGTCTTCAACACGCCGTTGGGGCTGAGCCTGTCGAAGCCCCAGCGAGCCCTGGCGTTCAAGGACATGAACCGTTCACCCTGAGCTTAGCCTGCCCGAACGAACGGATCTTGCCAATCGAACGCCATTTGGTATGACGCCATCGCCGGGACCGGATCAGGCCGGGCCGGGCCTGGCGCCGGCCGACGGCGCGCGGGACGACGCCAGGACCGCCATGACCCGTGCACGGTCGAGCTGGCCGCGCAACGCGATACACACCAGGCGGCCTTCCCGCAGGCGGGCATGGGCCGACGGCGACACGTTGGCGCGGGCACCCACCAGCTGCAGCACACGGCCCGCGCCGTCGAGGTCGCGCAACAGGCCCTTGGCGCGCACCAGCCCGAGCTCCGGCGCGCCGAGGGCCTTTGCCAGCCAGGCGCAGTCCACCGCATGGGAGAACTCCAGGCTGAGGCTCTCGAACAGCTGCTGCGCCTGCAGCGGGGGCGCGAGCGCCACCGGCCCGGCGAGCATGCCCGCAGCGCGCGGCCGG
>JANMYG010000582.1:0-3697 GCA_031381865.1 Betaproteobacteria bacterium
CTCCATCGCCGACTCGGGCACACGCACGCAGTTGGCACAAGGCCCCACCGGCGCGGCCGACAAGACCGAACTGATGCCCAGGAACACGCCGGCGGCCGTGGGCGGCGCGCGCCCCGACCGGGCCGAACAGGCATGGAAGGCGCTCGAGGCGGCGGCACCTGCGCCAAAGCCCCGGGACGGGGTATCCCAACCCGCGCGAGGCGCGGCGCCGGAGCCAGAATCGGCCCGGCCGCGCGCGACGCGGGATGCCGGTCCGTCGACGTTGCCACCAGCACCGAATGCGGGCCGCAGCGCGCGCGAAGCGCGGTCACCGCCCGCCGCGGTTGTGCGGCCCGAGCCCGCGTCAGCGCCCGCGACCCGGCGCGGCATGTGGGCCGTCGCCAGCATCGCGCTGCTGGCGGGCTTCGTGTTGGCATTCAAGTTACTGTCGGGCGGCGACACGCCGCCAGTGCAGTCCGCCACACCGGCCGAACCCGGCCCGGCGGCCACCAACGCGGCACCGGCGGCGGCTGAAAAGCCACTGGCAACGGACAAGGCCACCGCCGCCGGCCCGTCCGCCGCGGCGCCACCGGCCGGCGTCACCGCCGTGGCAACGGCCGTGGCAGCCTTGCCCGCATCGGCGGCCAGCGCGGCCCGCAAGGTCGCGGCAGACAAGGACAAGTCCGCAAAACCGGCGCAGACCAACACGGCTGCCACGGCCCCGCTGCCGGAACCGCCGCCGGCCGAGCGCGCCAGGCCAGCACCGGCCCCCGCGGCCCCGGTTGCAGCTGCACAGCCAGTGCCTGCAAACCGTCCGGCGGCACCGGCCGACCCCCGGCAGGCGTGCCAGGACCGCCAGTTCCTGAGTTACCAGATATGCATGGCGGAGCAATGCGCCAAGCCGCTGTTTGCCAACACCGCCGAGTGTGTGCAACGCCAGGCCATGGAGCGCAAGCGGCTCGACGCCGCAGACCAGAACCGGCGCTAGCGCGGGTAGGCCAAAATAGCTGCGCAGGCCGGGCGCAGAGTTTGCGGGCCGGCCGGGGACCGGGCGCGCAGCCGTGCCGCCGTTGGTCAGTCGCCCACGCACCAGGAGACGGAACATGCGCATCTTTGCTGCTTCCATTGGCACCGAGACCAACACCTTTGCGCCGATACCGTCGGCGCTCGAGAGCTTCCATGAAGCGTTCTACGCCGCGCCAGGCCAACATCCACCCGACCCGACGCTGTGCACGGCGCCGCTGTGGGTCGCGCGCCGGCGCGCCAGGGCAGAAGGCTGGACGCTGATCGAGGGATCCTGTTCCTGGGCAGAGCCCGCGGGCGTGGTGGCGCGCGCCGCGTATGAGACGCTGCGCGACGAAGTGCTCGGGCAACTGCAGGCGGCGATGCCGGTCGACGGTGTGTTGCTCGGCCTGCACGGCGCCATGGTGGCCGACGGCTACGATGACTGCGAAGGCGACCTGATCGCCCGCGTGCGCACGATGGTCGGCCCGGTCGTGCCGATCGGCGTGGAGCTGGACCCGCATTGCCACATGACCGAGAAACGCGTGCACAACGCCACCCTGATCATCTGCTTCAAGGAGTTCCCGCACACCGACTTCGTGGCCCGCGGCGAGGAGGTGGTGGAACTGACGCTGCAGGCCGTGCGCGGAACGATCAAGCCGGTCATGTCCCTGTGCGACTGCCGCATGATCGGCAGCTTTCCCACCAACCTCCAACCGATGCGTGCCTTTGTCGACAAGATGAGCAGCCTGGAGGGCAAGGACGGCGTGTTGTCGGTCTCGGCGGCGCACTGCTTTCCCTATGCCGACGTGCCGGAAATGGGTTCGCGCATCCTGGTCGTCACCGACAACCGTCGCGCCGCGGGCGACCGCCTGGCCAGGGAGCTGGCCGACGAATTCTTCGCCATGCGCGGCAAGACCCAGCCGCCCTACCACACGCCCGACGAGGTGATCGACCTGGCGCTGAAGGAAACCGGTCCGGTGGTCGTGGCGGACCCATCGGACAACCCGGGCGGCGGCGCGCCGGGCGACTCCACCGTGATCCTGCGCCGCCTGATCGAACGCGGTGTGCAGGGGGCGGCGCTGGCGCCGATGTGGGACCCGATGGCGGTGCGCCTGTGTTTCCTGGCCGGCGTGGGCGCCCGCTTGCGCCTGCGTTTTGGCGGCAAGACGGCGCCGACCTCGGGCCAGCCGATCGACGCGCTGGTGACCGTGACGGCGCTCGTGCACGACGCCTCGCAGGCCTTTGCGGACGCGCGCATTGCGCTGGGCGACTGCGCCGCGATCGACCTCGGCGGCATCTCCGTGGTGCTGATCACCAAGCGCACCCAGGCCATGGGCGCCGACCTGTTCACCGGCATGGGGGTGAGCCTGGCGGACAAACGCATCGTGGTGGTCAAATCCACCAACCACTTCTACGCAGCGTTTGCGCCGCTGGCGCGCAAGGTGCTGTACTGCGACTCGGGCGGCCCGATCCCGCGCGACCACCGCCAGGTGCCCTACCACCGTGTGCAACGGCCGATCTGGCCGCTGGACGAAGAGGTCCGGCCGGTGCTGCTGGACTGCTGATTTCCCCCTGTCCGACTTGTTTCACGAGGAGAAACACCATGACCCCTTATGACCGTTTGAAGGGCCTCGGCCTGGAGTTGCCGACACCGGCGGTGCCGGTTGCCAACTACGTCCCGTTCGTGCTCGCCAACGGGTTTCTGTACCTTTCCGGGCAAGGTCCGAAACGCCCCGACGGCAACACGCCCACCGGCAAGGTGGGGGCCGAGGTCAGCGTCGAAGACGCCTACACGCATGCACGCCAGACCGGCCTGAACCTGCTGGCGGTGGCCCACATGGCGCTGGGCGATCTGGGCCGGGTGCGTCGGGTCGTCAAGCTGCTGGGCATGGTGAACGGCGCGCCGACCTTCGGCGAGCACCCCAAGGTGATCAACGGCTGCTCGGACCTGTTCGTCAACGTGTTCGGGGACGCCGGCCGGCATGCGCGCTCGGCCGTGGGCATGGGGTCGCTGCCCGGGAACATGACGGTCGAGATAGAGGCCATCCTGCAGGTCGACGGTTAGTCGCACGCGCTTCGCCGATGCAGCCCGATACCGCCGCCGCGCTGGAGGCCGCGCGCGCGCGCGACATCCGCAGGGAACTGGGCCTGCGGTCGATCATCAACGCGGCCGGGACCATGACGGTGCTGGGCGCCTCGATCATGGTGCCGCAGGCGGTGGCGGCGATGGCCGCCATCGCGGGCGAATTCGTCGAGCTGGAACAACTGCACCAGGCCGCCAGCGTGGTGGTGGCGCAGGCCACGGGCGCCGAGGCCGGGTTCGTGACGGCCTGTTGCGCCAGTGCCATCACGCTGTCGGTAGCCGGCACCATGACCGGCGAGCGGCTGCTGGCGATCGAGCGCCTGCCAGACACCACCGGTCTCAGGAACGAGGTGCTGGTGCAACTCGGCCACATGGTGGGTTACGGCGCGTCGCTGGAGCAGACCATCCGCATGAGCGGCGCGCGCATCGTTTCCGTCGGCACCATCAGCAAGGCACAGCCCTACCAGCTCGACGAGGCGATCACCGACCAGACCGCCTGCGCGGTGTTCGTGGTGTCGCACATGACGGTGCAGCATGCGATGCTGGCGCTCGAAGAGGTGTGCCGCATCTGCCACGCCAAGGGTGTGCCGGTGATCGTCGATGCCGCGTCCGAATACGACCTCAAGGGCT
>JANMYG010000603.1:0-9526 GCA_031381865.1 Betaproteobacteria bacterium
GCGTCGAGCTGGATCGGCGACGGCGCGACCGCCGAGGCCGACTTCCATACCGGGCTGACCTTCGCCCACGTGTACCGCGCGCCGGTGATCCTGAACGTGGTCAACAACCAGTGGGCGATCTCCACCTTCCAGGCCATTGCCGGCGGCGAAGGCACGACCTTCGCCGCGCGTGGGGTGGGCAGCGGCATCGCCTCGCTGCGGGTGGACGGCAACGATTTCCTCGCGGTGCACGCGGCCTCGCAATGGGCGGCCGAGCGCGCGCGCCGCAACCTGGGGCCGACGCTGATCGAATGGGTCACCTACCGCGCCGGTCCGCACTCGACCTCCGACGACCCGGGCAAGTACCGCCCCGCCAACGACGCGGCCCGCTTCCCGCTGGGTGACCCGGTCGCCCGGCTCAAGCAGCACCTGATCCGCCTGGGGGCCTGGTCGGACGCCGAACATGAAGCGGCGCAAAAGGAGCTCGAGGCCGACGTGTCTGCGGCGCAGAAGGAGGCCGAGCGTTATGGCACGCTGGCCGACGGCCACCTGCGCAGCCCGGCCGAGATGTTCGAGGATGTCTACAAGGTGATGCCCGCGCACCTGCGCCGCCAGCGCCAGGAACTGGGGATCTGAGCATGGCCAGCAACGACTCCCAATTGCGGTCGCCCATGACCATGATCCAGGCGCTGCGCTCGGCCATGGATGTGATGCTCGGGCGCGACGATAACGTGGTCGTCTACGGCCAGGACGTGGGTTATTTCGGCGGCGTGTTTCGCTGCACCGAAGGCCTGCAGAAGAAGTACGGCACCTCGCGCGTGTTCGATGCACCGATCTCCGAAGGTGGCATCGTGGGCACTGCGGTCGGCATGGGAGCCTACGGCCTGCGCCCGGTGGTCGAGATCCAGTTCGCCGACTACTTCTACCCGGCAAGCGACCAGATCGTGTCCGAGGCGGCGCGCCTGCGTTACCGCTCGGCCGGGGACTTCACGGCGCCGATCACCATCCGCATGCCCTGCGGTGGCGGCATCTACGGCGGGCAGACCCACAGCCAGAGCCCGGAGGCGATGTTCACACATGTCTGCGGCATACGCACCGTGATGCCGTCCAACCCCTTTGATGCCAAGGGCCTGCTGATCGCGTCGATAGAGAACGACGACCCGGTGATCTTCCTGGAGCCCAAGCGCCTGTACAACGGCCCGTTCGACGGCCACCACGACAAACCGGTCGTGCCGTGGTCCAAGCACCCGATGGGCGACGTACCCGAGGGCTACTACACCGTGCCGCTGGACACGGCGGCGATCGTGCGCCCCGGCCGGCAGTTGACCGTGATCACCTACGGCACCATGGTCTATGTGTCGCAGGCCGCCGCCCAGGAAAGCGGCGTGGACGCCGAGATCATCGACCTGCGCTCGATCTGGCCGCTCGACCTGGAGGCCATCGTCGCCTCGGTCAAGAAGACCGGCCGCTGCGTGGTGGTGCACGAAGCCACGCGCACCAGCGGCTTCGGCGCCGAACTGGTGGCGCTGGTGCAGGAGCATTGCTTCTACCACCTCGAAGCCCCGATCGAGCGCGTGGCCGGCTGGGACACGCCCTACCCGCACGCCCAGGAGTGGGCTTATTTCCCCGGCCCCGAGCGGGTCGCCAGAGCGTTCAAGCGCGCGATGGAGGCATGATGGGAATCCACGTCATCAAGATGCCCGACATCGGCGAAGGCATCGCCGAAGTCGAACTGGTCGAGTGGCACGTGCAGGTAGGCGACACCGTGGCCGAAGACCAGAACCTGGTCGACGTGATGACCGACAAGGCCACGGTCGAGATTCCTTCGCCCGTGGCCGGCACCGTGCTGGCGCTCGGTGGCGTGGTCGGCCAGGTGATCGCCGTCGGCGCGGAAGTCATCCGCATCGAGGTGCAAGGCGCGGGCAACCTCAAGGCCGAACCGGCCGGCGCCACGCCGCCGCCCGCACCGCCGCCGGCCACGCCGGCGGCTGCCCCAGCGCACCCGCCAGCCGCCGCGCCGACCGCCGCGGCAGCGGTCGCCTCACCGGCTGCGCCATCGGCCCGTTCCGCGGCGCCCCCGGCCGATGCCCCGGCGGGCGCGCATGCGCCGCCAGCGCCGGAACCACGCCGCGCCAAGACATCGGCGGCGCTGGTGCGTGCGCCGGGCGACAAGCCGGTGGCCTCGCCGGCGGTGCGCCGCCGGGCCTGGGACCTGGGCATCGAACTGCAGTTCGTGCCCGGCACCGGAACGGCCGGGTGCATCACCGATGAGGACCTGCAGGCTTATGCGACACGGGCCGCCCAGTCGCAGCCGGCAGGCGGCACGGACCAGCGTTACGCGCAGCGGCTGGATGAAGAAACCGTACCGGTGATCGGCCTGCGCCGCAAGATCGCGCAGAAGATGCAGGAGGCCAAGCGGCGCATTCCGCACTTCACCTATGTGGAAGAAGTGGACATGACCGAACTCGAGGTGCTGCGCGCGCGGTTGAACGCGCAACACGGTGTGGCGCGCGCGCGCCTGACCGTGCTGCCGTTCCTGGTGCGCGCCGTGGTGCTGGCGGTGCGCGCGCATCCCGAGGTCAATGCGCGTTACGACGACGAGGCGGCGGTGGTGACGCGTTTTGGCGCGGTGCACCTGGGCATCGCGACCCAGACCGGCGGCGGCCTGATGGTGCCGGTGCTGCGCCATGCCGAGACACTCGACCTGTGGGCCTGTGCCGCCGAGGTGTCGCGCCTGGCGGCGGCGGCCCGCAACGGCAAGGCGACCCGGGACGAACTCGGCGGCTCCACCATCACCATCACCAGCCTGGGCGCCCTGGGCGGGATCGTCAGCACACCGGTGATCAACCACCCCGAGGTCGCGATCGTGGGCATCAACCGCATGGTCGAGCGCCCGATGATGCGCGCCGGCGCAGTGGTGGCGCGCCAGATGATGAACCTGTCGTCGTCGTTCGACCACCGGGTGGTGGACGGCATGCATGCAGCCGAGTTTGTGCAACTGGTGCGTGGCTACCTGGAATGCCCGGCCACCCTGTTCGTGGAGTAGGCGATGGACACACAACACACCACCCTGCTCGTGATCGGCGGCGGCCCCGGTGGATATGTGGCGGCCATCCGCGCCGCGCAACTGGGCCTTGCCGTGACGCTGGTGGACGCCAGCCACCTGGGCGGCACCTGCCTGAACATCGGCTGCATTCCGTCCAAGGCGCTGATCCATGCCGCCGACGCCTTCCACCAGGCACGCCACTTCGTGGGCGACAACACGCTGGGCATCAATGTGGAGTCGGCGCGCATCGACATCACGCAGACCGTGCGCTGGAAGGACGGCATCGTGGCGCGGCTGACCGGCGGCGTGGGCGCGCTGCTCAAGAAACACGGCGTCAAGGTGTTCATGGGCCGGGCCCAGATCGTGGACGGCAAGACGGTGGACGTGACGCCTGACAAGCCGGCCGCACAAGCGGTGCGCATCCAGGGCGAACACCTGCTGCTCGCCACCGGATCGGTCGAACTCGGCCTCCCCGGAATGCCCTTTGGCGGGCGTGTCATTTCCTCCACCCAGGCGCTCTCGCCCGACACCATCCCGCGCAAGCTGGTGGTCGTCGGCGCCGGCTACATCGGGCTGGAACTCGGCCTGGTCTACCGCAAGCTGGGCTCCGACGTGAGCGTGGTGGAAGCGCAAGACCGCATCCTGCCTTCCTACGACGACGAACTCACCAAGCCGGTGGCGGCCTCGCTGCGCAAACTCGGTGTACAGGTGCACCTGGGCTGCCAGGTGCAAGGGCTCAATGCGGCGGGCGACGCGGTGCGCCTTCTCGACGCCGGCGGGCGCGCGAGCGAACTCGCCGCCGACCAGGTGCTGGTGGCCATCGGGCGCGCGCCGCATACGCACGGCTGGGGCCTGGAAAAGCTGATGCTCGACATGCAGGGCCGCGCGCTCAAGGTCGACGACCAGTGCCGCACCTCGATGCGTGGTGTCTGGGCCATCGGCGACCTCACCGGCGAGCCGATGCTGGCGCACCGCGCCATGGCGCAAGGCGAGATGGTGGCCGAGATCATCGCCGGCCGGCGCCGCCGCTTCGCGCCCGCGGCCATCGCCGCCGTGTGTTTCACCGACCCGGAAGTGGTGGTGGCCGGGCAGACCCCGGCCGATGCGGCCGCGGCCGGGCTGGACTGCATCAGCGCCCATTTCCCGTTTGCCGCCAATGGACGCGCGATGACGCTGGAAGCCACCGACGGCTTCGTGCGCGTGGTGGCACGGCGCGACAACCACCGCATCGTGGGCTGGCAGGCGGTGGGCGCAGGCGTATCGGAGCTGTCCACCGCGTTCTCGCATTCGATCGAGATGGGCGCCTGCCTGGAGGACGTGGCCGCCACGATCCACGCCCATCCCACGCTGGGCGAGGCGGTGCAGGAGGCGGCAATGCGCGCGCTGGGACACGCATTACACGTCTAGCCGCGGCGCTGGCGCGAGTAAGATGGCGCGACGGACGGCTTCACAGGCTGACACACGTGGCTGATACAGCGCACAGGCAACGATTGGCGGCGATCCTCGCCGCGGATGCGGCGGGATACTCGCGCCTGATGGCGCACGACGACCAGGCCACGGTCGCGGCGCTGGACGCGGCGCGCACGCTGTTCCGCACCCGGATCGAAGCCAACCAGGGCCGTGTCATCGACATGGCCGGCGACTCGGTGCTGGCCGTGTTCGAGACCGCAGCCGGCGCGGTGTCGGCCGCGCTGGCGGTGCAGCACGACCTCGCCGCCGTGACTGCCGATGTTCCCGAAGACCAGCGCATGCGCTTTCGCATCGGAGTGCACCTGGGTGATGTGATCGAGAAGGCCGACGGCACGGTGTACGGTGACGGTGTCAACATCGCCGCGCGGCTGCAGAGCCTGGCCGAGCCGGGGGGCGTGACGGCGTCCGAGTCGATCCACACCGCCGTGCGGGGCAAGCTTGCGGCCAGTTTCGAAGACCAGGGCGAACAATCGGTAAAGAACATACCGCACCCGGTGCGCGCATTCCGCGTGGTTGCCGACGCACCCGCGCCGGCCCAGCAGGCCCGGGCTACCAGCCCGTCGCGCGACCGTTTCTCCGGACGGCCGTCGATCCTGGTGCTGCCGTTCATCAACATGGGCGGCGCGCCGGAGCAGGAATTCTTTGCCGACGGGCTGACCGAAGACATCCTGACCGACCTCTCGCGCTTTCACGAACTGTTCGTGATATCGCGCAACACCTCGTTCAAGTACAAGGGCCAGACTGTCGACGTGAAGAAGGTCGCGCGCGAGCTCGGCGTGCATTATGTGGTCGAGGGAAGCGTGCGCAAGGCCGGCAACCGGGTCCGGATCACGGTGCAGTTGATCGATGCCGAGTCCGACCACCACATCTGGGCCGAGCGTTATGACCGCGACATGGAAGACATCTTTGCGATCCAGGACGAGGTCACCTCCGGCATCGTCTCGACCCTGCCGCGGCGTCTCGAGGCCGACGCGCGCAGCCGCGCCGAGCGCAAGCTGCCCGCGAACCTGGCGGCCTACGAATGCGTGCTCGAGGCCAAGGTACTGCACCACCGCTCGAACCGTGCCGACAACGACCGCGCCCTGCGTTTGATCCGGCACGCAATCGAACTCGATCCCGGCTACGGCCATGCGCGCGCGTGGCATGCCTGCATCCTCGGGCAGCAATGGGGTTATGGATGGTGCGACGACCGCGCCGCCACCGAGGCAGCGATAGAACAGGAACTCGAGATCGCCCTGGGGCTGGACCAGAACGACAGCGACGTGCACCGCATCCTGGCCGCCGTGGGCGTGATGCGCAACGTCCTGGACCAGGCCACCTTCCACCAGCAGCGCGCGTTGGCGCTCAACCCAAACGACGACCTGATCGTGGTCCAGCATGGCGAGGTCCTGACCTGGCTTGGTGAACCGGAGAGTGGAATCGAGTGGATCCGCAAGGCGATGCGCCTGAACCCCTACCACCCGGAGCGTTTCTGGTTCCACCTCGCGCGCGCGCAGTTTGCGGCAAGGCGTTATGCGGAAGCGATCGAATCGCTTGGGCACATCACGTCGCCAGACGCGCTGCATTGCACCCTGATCGCCGCCTGCAATGCGCAGCTCGGCCATACCGCGCAGGCGGCGGCGCATGCGGCGGAAGTGCTCAAGCGCCTGCCCGGCTTCACGATCCGCGAGCACTGCCTGCCGATCCTGCACTACCGCCGCGAAGCCGACCTGGCGCACCACCTCGAATCCCTGCGCAAGGCCGGATTGCCGGAGTGAGCGGCGCCGGCGCAAGTGGGTGCGTCGCCTAGCTCGCCATCCCGGCCAAGCCGGCCTTCCCCGGTCCCGGGGACGGTGGCGTGGACAGGACCGGCTATTGCGGTCCTTCGCCACGGACCCCGTGTCTGTCAATTCCTGCTGCAAAGCAAGCGGCGCGTCGAATGCCAGGTTGACCAGCTGCCTGGGGAGTCCGCGTGGTGCCTGCTGCAACACAAGCTTGTCGGCCTGCTCCGTCGCCGTCTGGCCGCAAGCGTCGCGAGCATGTATGGCCGGGCCCGCGGCGCTTGAACCTCCAACTGGCGTCTGCGGTGTTTATGGGCCGCGTTGGCGCATCGCCGCTACGGCAGCGCGACCGGGGTTGCCTCGAAGACCTGCATCGAAGGCTTCTGCGCAGCCATGGCACCCACCGCCTTGACGAAGGCCTGCGAGGCCGGCAGCTGGAAGTGTTGCCACAACGCCGCCCTGTCTTCCCATTCTTCGACAAACACCAGGACGTTGCGGTTCTCGGCATCCTGGTTCACCGAGTTTCAGCTTGAAAGCGCACACTCCTGCTCCATATAAGCTTTCTGTTTCCTGCCAGGTTGCCCCTCCATGCCGATCGCCCCGTTTTTCCTCTTCTCGCTGATCCTGCATGCCTGGGTCGGCTGGCGCATCGGCCCGGCGTTGGCGGCCTATCCGCCGGCTGCTGCGGTGTTTTGGGTGGCCCTGGTCGCGTCAGCGATGCTCATGCCCATGGGTTTCATGGCGCGGCGCGTCGCCAGGGGGCCGGCGTCGATTGTGCTGACCTGGGCCGGCCTGTTGTTCATGGGCCTGTTCTCGACGCTGTTCGTTCTCACCGTGTTGCGCGATGCGCTGCTGGTGCTGGCCTGGGGCGTGGTGGTGGTCGCAGGTCTTGCCGGCGTCAACGTCGGTTGGCTGGACGCGCTGCAGACCTGGAGCGCGTTCGCCGTGCCGGTGCTTGGCCTGGTGGCCACGTCGTGGGGCTTCTGGAACGCGCGGCGCACCGCGTCGGTGGTGCGGGTCGATGTTCCGATCGCCGGCCTGCCGGCCGCGCTGCACGGCTTTACGGTGGCGCAGATTTCGGACATCCACGTCGGGCCGACGATCCGGCACGCGTACCTGCGGCGCATCGTGGAGCGGGTCAACGCACTCGGCGCGGACATGGTCGCCATCACCGGTGATCTGGTCGATGGCCGCGTCGATGAGCTGCGCCGGCATGTGGCTCCTTTGTCCGGTCTCATTTCCAG
This sequence comes from Betaproteobacteria bacterium, assembly GCA_031381865.1. Classification (GTDB taxonomy): domain Bacteria; phylum Pseudomonadota; class Gammaproteobacteria; order Burkholderiales; family Burkholderiaceae_C; genus CAISIP01. The sequence continues at coordinate 7,500 of JANMYG010000603.1, forward strand.
ACACGGCACCTTCTTCGTCACCGGCAACCACGAGTATTACTCCGGCGCGCACGCGTGGATCGACGAACTGCGCAGCCTGGGAGTCCAGGTGCTGATGAACGAACACAAGGTGCTGCAGCACGACAGCGGCCACCTGCCGCAAGACCGCGCCATCGGCTGCGCGACCGAAATGCTGGTGGTCGCGGGTGTTGCCGACTACAGCGCCCACCATTTCGACGAAACCCATCGCAGCGACCCGGCGGCCGCGATGGCGGGCGCGCCCGCCGCAGCCAGGATGCGCCTGCTGCTGGCGCACCAGCCGCGCAGCGCGCAGGCGGCGTCGGACGCCGGCTTCCATCTCCAGTTGTCCGGCCACACGCACGGCGGCCAGTTCTGGCCCTGGATGTTTTTCGTCAAGTACCAGCAGCCATTCACGGCCGGCCTGAACCGGCTCAAGAGCCTGTGGGTGTACACCAACCGGGGCACCGGTTACTGGGGCCCGCCGAAGCGTTTTGGCGTGTCCTCCGAAATCACGCACCTGCGCCTGGTCATGGCGTAGGCGCGGGCGGGGCGCGCGACGTCGCAACGACCCACTGGCGGCGCCGGGCCCTCTTGGCCAACGGCAACCTGCAACATCACACCGCAGTCATGCTGCGGGCGCTGGTTATGCATATCCCGCCGGGAGACTGCGTCCGCACCGCGCCTGCATATGGACTTGGCCGCCAAATCGGATTAGCCTACGACCCGAAACGAAAAAGAAACAGGTGTCAGCCACAACAGTGTCGGCGCCGCGCGCTGGCCAGGTTGCGACCCCGCATCACGGCTGCATTGGCCGACTGGTTGCACCGGACGACGCACGATACAGGGAGGTGTCATGGACCACGATCTGACGATTGCCGGGCATGGAGAGCCGTCGGGACGACCCCGACCGTTGCGCGGTGTTGCCCGCTTTGCCACACCGCGGCGGCTGGCCGGCAACATGTTGTTGTTGTGGGCAGTCGTGCTTTCCGGCTGTGCCGTGACCCAGGAGACCCGGCAATCACTCGCTGGCTATGTCCAGGCGATGGAGCAGGTCGACCAGAGCGCGAACATGTTTCTCACCGACTTTTCCGACGGACGGAAGGTGGCAAGGGAACTGGCGCGTATTGCCGGCGCGGGGCCGGCCCCCGCAGCGCCAGAGTATCAGAACAAGTTTGTACTGCCTGGTGACCCGAACGACCCGCAGACCGATGACGAGAAGGCGCTGTACAGCACGCGGCAGGCGCTGGCCGTGGTGCGCCAATACAACAATGCGCTCGTAGCGCTCGCTGAAGGACGGTCGGAGCAGGAAATCCGCACCGGAACGGAGCAGCTTGGCGGGGCGCTGGAGAGCCTGGCCTCGATCGCCGGCGCATCGTTGCCCGGCCTGGGCCTGGTTGCCGCCGTCGGACCTCAGATCCTGAAGCTGGCACAGGATGCCATGAACCGGAAACAACTCGAGGAGGCGGTCAAGAAGGGGCGCGCACCCGTGGGTGACATCTTGAAGATCCTCGAAGCCCAGACTCCCGTGATGTACGAGGCCAGCGTGAAGGACACAAAAGTCAGCCTGGACAAGCCCGGTGACGCGATTCAGCGGGTGGCAAAGACCATGACGGGCCTGATCGGGCGCCACGGCCCGCCGACCGATGTCGTGTTGACCTCTGCAATGGCCGCATTTCAGGAGGAATTGCGCCAGATCGGCGTAAAGACCGGGACTTTCGAGGCATTGCCCATTCCGCCCATATACAAGAACGGCAGTCCCGCCTACGACGCGGCGGCGCACGCTGAGGTCACGATCTTCATGCAGTCCATGCGCTCGAACGCGCAGCGGTACACCGAGGTGGTTGCCAAGCAGAACGCATATTACGACCTGATGTTCAAGTACGTCGCCACGCTCAGGCAAACCAGGCGCAGTCTGGACCTTGTCGCCGACAGCCTCGCCAAGCCGGTCGATCTGCGCGCCGAGGTCGGTCGCCTGCTCAAGGTCGCGTTCGACCTGCGCGACGCCATGGCCGCCTACCGCAATCCAT
>JANMYG010000636.1:0-36852 GCA_031381865.1 Betaproteobacteria bacterium
TCAAGGGCGTGATCCTGCTGGTCGCGATCCTGATCGACTCCTTCCTCAATCCGCGCAACGAAGAAACCGCCCAACAGGGAGACATCTGAAGACGCGGTTCCTGATCTCGACGCCCGCCGCCCGGCGGTTTTTTTCCACCACACTGGTTTTACCGGAGATATCCATGACGCTGCGAATTCCTCGCATTCCTTCCAGGGCTTCTGCCCTGATCGCCGCCACGCTGCTGGCCGGCCTGTCCTTCAGCCAGGCGGTCGTCGCCCAGCAAAACGAGGGCCTGGACGATCCCGGTCGCGCTGGCTACTTGAGCGCACTGGCGGGCAAGACCGTTGCCTTCGTCCCCTTGACGATGGGCTTCGACCTGACGCGCGGCTGGCTCGCCGGGCTAAAGGCAGAACTCGAGCCGCTGGGCGTGAAGGTGATCGTGCGTGACCCCAACTTGAACGTCAACGCGGGCGCGCAGGCAATCACCACGCTGATCAACGAAAAGGCGGATGTGATCATTGTCCAGCCACCAGATCCGCAAACCTACACCAAGCTGCTCAAGCGCGCCGAGGAAACCGGCAGCCAGGTGGTGACGATCAACATGCGTACCGCCTATGTACCGTTGCTGCACGTCGGCAATGACTGGACTGGCATGGGCGAGCAGTCGGCCACGGCGATGGTGAAGGCCTGCAAGGGCACGTCGGGCAAGGTGGCAATCTTGCTCGGTTCGTTTGTGTCGTCCGACAGCACCTACACGCTCAAGGGCTTCCGCAACGTATTTGCGAAGCACCCCGAGATCAAAGTCGTGTCCGTTCAATCCGGTGACTGGGATGCGGTCAAGTCCAAGGGTATTGTGCAGACGGTGTTGAAGCAACACCCTGATTTGTGTGGCGTCCTGGGACCCTGGGACGGCCAGGACTCGGGCTCCGCGGCGGCCATCAAGGAAGCCGGCCTGACGGGCAAGGTCTTTCTCATCACATCCGGCGCCGGCGAGCAGAGCAGCGCCTGCGACCAGGTAAAGGCGGGTGCTTACGACATCTACATGAGCTACGACGTGAGTGCGCAGGCGAAAGAGATGGCCTCATCGATCAAATGGCTGCTGCAGAACAAGGGCAAGACCGGCACCACAAAGGGCACCATCTACAGCCGGATCATCCCGATCACGAAGGCCAACGCCTCGGCCGAAGGTATCTGCTGGAAGCTGGGCAAGACCTGAGCCTTGCGAGTCAGTTGCCTGAGTTGAGTACAACGGCCCGGGCGCAATGCCCGGGCCGTCGACCCGGTTTGCCCTGGAGACAAGAAGCCCGATGAACGAGACCCTGACCCAAGCTCTACCAACCGAAGCGCCCACCCCCGCGACGCATGCGCGCTTCGGGGAACGCTGGGCCGACACGCTCACGCGCTGGCGCTATACCTGGTGGCCGGACCACATGCTCGGCGAGCTTTTGTCCAAGCGCTGGATGGAGACCGCGATCCCGGTCATCGTGCTGCTGCTGGTGGCGGTTTCGCTCTCGCAGGCCATACCGAACTTCCTGTCGCCTCAAGCGTTATCGGACACCGGTCGCCAGGCCGGCGAAATCGGCTTCGTTGTGTTGGGGATGGCGCTGGTGATGATCGTCGGCGGCATTGACCTGTCGGTTGGCTCGATGTTCGCGCTGACCAATTTCTGCGCCCTGTATCTGATGCATGTGCTGAAGTGGCCGGTCGGCGCAGCTATCGTGGTCACGCTGCTGTGTGGTGCGGCGCTCGGCGCGGTCAACGGCATTCTGATCGGCTATTTCCGGTTGCGCGCCTTCCTTACGACCTTGATCACGCTGATCATCTACCGCGCTTTCTACGACCTGCTCATCTCCGACTACTCGGCTGCGATTGTCAATAACCAGCCCGATTCGCAGGTGTGGGACTTCATCGGCAGCGGCGACTGGTTCGGCGTACCCACGGTTGTCTACTTTTATGTGGTGGTGGTTATTTTCGGCCACATATTCCTGACCCGATTGCGCCCGGGCTGGCACGTCACGGCCATCGGCGGCTCGCGCCGCGCGGCCTATAACACCGGCATTGCGGTGCGCCCCACGGTGGCGATGTGTTATGTGACGAGCGGGGTGCTCACGGCACTGGGCGGAATCTTCTTCGCATCGCGGCTGGCCACGGCCGGCGCCGGCATTGGGGAGGGCCTCGAACTCACGGTGATTACCGCCGCGGTGCTGGGCGGCATCAGCCTGGGTGGCGGCAAGGGCTCGGTGACGAAGGCGCTGGTCGGCACTTTGATCGTGCTGTTGATCGTCAACGGCCTGACCGCCATGTCGATGCAGGGCGGCTACAACCGCATGGTGCTGGCCGGCGTGCTGCTGCTGGCCGCCGTGGTTGATATCCGCTGGCTGAAGAACCGGCACCGCATCGTCAACACGGTCTACGTCAGCCCGACCTACCACGGCATGCCGGCGGTGCCGTCAACCGCGCCCGACTGCGGCACCGCGTGGGCCCTGAACGACCGGCTGCGGCCCGCCACGCCGATCGGCCTGGGCCGCATCGAAGGGCCGGAGGACATCATCCTTGATCGCCAAGACAACCTCTACGCTGGCTCGCGCCACGGCGACATCATTCGGTTCTTTGCGCCCGACTATGAGCGCATGGAGGTATTCGCCCACATCGGCGGCATGCCGCTGGGCATGGCCTTCGACCGCATGGACAACCTGTACGTGTGTGTCGGCGGCATGGGCCTGTACCGCGTCACACCCGAGCGCAAGGTCGAGAAGGTCACCGACGAGACCAACCGCAGTTATTCGTCGATCAACGACGACAGCCGGCTGCGCCTGGCCGACGACCTCGACATCAGCGACGACGGGCGGATTTTCTTCTCGGAGGCGACGGTGCGCTTCGAGATGCACGAATGGGTGACCGACGCGCTGGAAGCGCGCGGCAACGGACGCATCATCTGCTTCGACACCAATACCGGCAAGACCCACACTGTCATTCGCGACTTGAAGTTTCCGAACGGTGTGTGCATCGCCAGCGATGGCCAGTCCTTCCTGTTTGCCGAGACCTGGAACTGCAGTGTCAAGCGGCACTGGTTCGACGGCCCCAGGAAGGGCATGACCGAAATCGTGCTCGAGAACATGCCGGGTTTCCCGGACAACATCAACAACTCTTCGGATGGCAACTATTGGATGTCGTTGGTGGGCATGCGCAGCCCCGCGCTCGACCTGGCGTGGAAAATGCCGGGTTTTCGCAGCCGCATGGCCAAGCGCGTGCCGGTCGATGAGTGGCTGTTTCCGAACATCAACACCGGCTGCGTGCTGAAGTTCAACGAAAAGGGCGAGGTACTCGAGACGATGTGGGACATGGGGGGGCAGAACCACCCGATGATTACCTCGATGCGCGAGCACCGCGGTTATCTGTACCTGGGCGGAATCTCGAACAACCGGATTGGCCGCCTCAAGCTCGAAGGCGCCGACCCGAACTACATACAGTACGACCGGCGCTGGGGGAAAGCCGCATGATTGGCACGCTGCTGGACTGGAAGGACCGGCTGCTCGGTCGCGGCGATGCATCCATCACGGTGCCGGTATTCGACGGTGCGCTGAAGTCGAACAACCTGCTCGAAGAGGCGCCCGTGTTCGCGACGCTCGATGCACCGCAAGATCTGGCCACCGATGGGCGCGCGCTGTTTGTAGCCAATGGCAATACCGTGCTGCGATACGAGCTCGCGGCCCCCGGCGCAGGGGCCAGTGCCGGCGCCGCCGAGGTGCAGCGCTTCGACCGCCCGGTCAGCGCGCTGGCCTGCCTGCCCGGCGGTGGTATGGCGGTCGCGCTCGATGGGCGCCAAGTGCGCATCGCAGGCGGTGTCCATGATGGACGGTGCTGGGATGCCGTGGCCAGCACGCCGCTGCATGCCGTCAATGCAATCAGCGTCGGCGCGGATGATCGGCTGCTGGTCACCGACGGCTCACGCGAGCACGCCTTCGAGCACTGGAAACACGACCTGATGGGCCTTGGCCGCAGCGGCCGTGTGCTCGAGCTGAACCTCGCCGACGGTGGCGGGCGCGAGATTGCAACCGGCCTGGCCCATGCGTTTGGCGCCTGCGCGGTCGGCGACTCGGTGTGGGTGAGCGAAAGCTGGCGCCATCGCGTGATGGTCTATGGCGGTGGCCAGGGTGCCCGCGCGATGACCGACGCGCTGCCCGGCTACCCGTCGCGCATCTCTCCCGCTTCAGCGCAACATGGGGGTGGCTACTGGCTTACCTGCTTTACGCTGCGCACCCAACTGGTCGAATTTGTGCTTCGCGAGCCAGCCTACCGCAAGCGCATGCTCGAGGAGATCGAGCCGCAAAACTGGATCGCACCGGCGCTGAATTCGGGCAATACCTTCCTTGAGCCGATGCAGGGAGCGCAGCTGAAGATGATGGGCATCGTCAAGCCCTGGGCGCCGCCGCACTCCTATGGCCTCGTAGTCCGCCTGACGGCCGAAGGCATGGTGCGTTATTCACTGCACAGCCGCTTCGACGGCAAGCACCACGGCGTGGTGGCTGCAGTCGAATGCCAGGGCGACTTGTATGTACTCGCCAAGGGCTGCGGGCGCATCCTGCGCCTGTCGATTGATGCCGCGCAAAGGAGCTTGCAAACGTGACTGCGACCCTATCCCCATCCGGGCCCGGACCGATTCTCGAATTGCGCCAGGCGACAAAAAAATATGCTGGCGTGCCGGCCATAGAGTCGGTCGACTTCTCGCTGCTTCCGGGGGAAATTCACGCCATCCTGGGTGAGAATGGCGCCGGAAAATCGACCCTGACCAAAGTCATGGCCGGCGTAGTGAACCTGAGCTCCGGGAAAATGCTGGTTGAAGGTGTTGAGATCAATCCGCGCACACCCCACGAGGCGCTGCAGCTCGGCGTGGCGATGGTGTTCCAGGAGACCAGTCTGGTGCCGACGATGACGGTGGCGCAGAACCTGTTCCTCGGTCAGGAGAGTTACTTCAACCGGCTGCGCGGCAAATACATCGCGGCGCAGCAGTTCCTGCAGTCGCTTCAGTTCGACGTCGATCCGACGGTGGTGGTCAGCTTGCTCGGCGCCGCGAAGAAGCAGATGGTCGAGATCGCCCGCGCGGTGCTGCACAACGCCAAAGTCATCATCTTCGACGAGCCTACCGCCAGCCTGACACCCGAAGAGAAGAAGTATTTCTTCGACCTGGTGTTCAACCTCAAGGCGCGCGGTGTGTCGGTGATCTTCATCTCGCACGCGCTGGAGGAAGCGCTGCTGCTGGCCGACCGCATCACCATCCTGCGCGACGGCAAGCTGGTCGTCACCGACACGAAGGCGAACTTTGACCGTGCCCGCATCGTGCAGGCGATGGTTGGCCGCGACCTGTCGCAAACGCTCTACGGCCAACGCAAAACCACGGTGCGGGCGCCAGGTAAACGTGTGCTTTCGGTGCAGAACCTGCGCATGGCGCCGATGGTGAAGAACAATTCGCTGTCCGCATTTGCGGGCCAGATAACCGGCGTGTTCGGGCTGGTTGGGTCCGGGCGCACCGAGACCTTCAAGGTAGTGGCCGGGGTCAGCAAGCGCGACTTCATGCATGGCGGCGACGTGCTGCTCAACGGCCGTCCGGTGCGCTACGTCGTGCCGGCGGCAGCGGTGCGCGACGGCATTGTGTACGTGACCGAAGACCGCAAGGTCGAGGGCTTCTTCGAGACCCAATCGATAGCCAACAACATTTACTTCGGTCTGCTCGCCAAGCTCCGGGGCAAGCGGTCGCTGGTGTCGCGCAAAGAGGCGTCCGACGTCGGCACGCACTGGATTGCGTCACTCAATATCCGTGCGATCAGCAAAGACGTAAAGGCGATCGAGCTGTCGGGCGGCAACCAGCAGAAGGTGGTGATCGCCAAGTCACTGATCCAGGAGCCCGAACTGATCATCTTCGACGAACCGACACGCGGTGTGGATGTGGGCGCAATCACGGAAATCCACGAACTGATCAATCGGCTCGCCGACGAAGGCAAGGCGGTGGTCGTGATTTCGTCCTACCTGCCGGAGATCATGGCGCTGTCGGACCGAATCCTGGTGCAGCGAATGGGCAAAGTCGTGGAGGAGTATTCGGCACTCGAGGCCACTGAAGAGAAGATCATGTATGCAGCGATCCACTAGCGGCCCGCGCCCGCGTTCGTGGCATCTGCGCATAGTGCAGCGTACTTCGACAACGCTGTCGTCAACGTCACAACGTGAAGTACATGTTCCGCTGTCTTGGGCATGTTGTCGGCATCATCGGGACTGGGCACCAGAAATCTTGATGGTTCCCAGTGGCCGTCTTCGTATTGCGAGTCGACAAACCACGTGGCCATGCGCAGCGCATGTTGCGCATACGCATCGGATGCATCGACGTCGAGCAGCACGGCCGCGCCCCAGCCAAATTTGCATGCCTGGGAATTGACCTTGTAGTCGAACTGCAGGGCCGCCCCGCGGACCGTGAGATCCAGGTAGGACCGCGCAAGCGCCAGCGCGTCCGCGTCGTTCTTGTAGGCGCTGTAGCGCCCGAGAAATGCCGCGGCGATACCGGGGTTGTAGAACTGCTGGAACGGTCGATGGAAATCCGTGACGACATCCCACTCCTTGTGGAACTCATCAGGTACCGTCAACAGGCTGGTGCCGATCCGACACGGAAACAAGCGCCGTGGAACGTCGGGCTGGATCCGGTACAACTCGGCCATCCAACGGTAGCAGGCGTCAGCGAGCGGTTCATCGCCCATGGTCAAGGCGGCGATGCCGAGTTGGGCCGTGCCCAGCAAATCGGTGCGTCCGGTGCGACGCAGTTCGGGGCGTTCGGAGAATGCGCCGCCGGTGTTGTGGTCAACCAGATTGGCCCGGACAAAAGTCATCACCTTCTTCGCCACGTCGTACTGTTCCAGATGCCAGGCCCCGATGGCGATCTGGGGCAGTGGATACGACGCCATGGCGCCCAGGAACGGTTCGCGCGCGGCGCCGGCCCTGAGATCGCCCTGTTCGTCCAGCGCGTTGCGAACGATCCAGGCCAGGACGGCCGAGGCGGTGTCGCGCTTTCCAGCCACCGCCAGACTCCAGGGAATTCGATAATAGGAATTGAGGCGATCCGCGCCCGCGGGTTTTCCGTCATACCCGATCCGCGAACAGATCCATTCGACGCCCCGGTCGCGCGACGCCTGCAATACACGCAGGGCGGTTTCGGTTTGAATGCGATGCTCTTTGTTCACGTTGGCTCCTGGTTTGCGGTACATCCTGCATCACCCGCGGCTGCTGGTCGGGATGCCCAAGAGTCCCCCGGTCCACCGGCCAGGTCGATGCGACGGGCTACTGGACTGTCGTGGCGCCCCACACGGGCGCGTGCCGGCCGACCGGCGTTGCGGGCAGGGTCCAGCGGGTCGGTGTGGCGGACATCCGGACCGCGGAGCCCAGATGCCTCAACCGCCCGACCGGCGTTTCGCTTTCGATGAAGTACCCGGCCGGGACCGACAGATCCACGGGCGCCGACACCTCGTGCGGCGCGGCAAGGTCGCGCAGCCAGCGGCCGGTCTGCGCGAGGGAGACGCGCACCTCCCAGCTGCCGCCCTCGCGGGCGCGGCGCTGCAGCGCGGCAAGCACACCGAGTGCGGCCAGGTACCCCGTGATGTAGTCGCAGGCGGCGCAGTTCATCACGCTCGGCGGGCCATCGGGGCCGCCTTGCATGGAACACAGGCCGGTGACGGCGGCCGCCAGTTGGTCCCAGCCCGGCCGCTCGACCCATGGGCCCGCGTGCCCATAACAGTTGATGGACACGCACACGATGCCCGGGCGCACCTGGGCCAGCGCGGCAGGCGCCAGGCCGCGGCGCGCCAGCCGCCCGGTTCGAAAACTCTGGCTGAAAACGTCCGCGTCAGCCAGCAGCGTCTGCAATACCGCCTGCTGCCCGGGCTGGTCGAGGTCCAGGCAGGCAGAGCGTTTGCCATGGCTGGTGTCGAGGACAAAGGACGGCACACTGGCCAACTGCGGCGCGCTGATCAGCAGCACGTCCGCGCCGTGTTCGGCCAGCGTGCGGCCGCAGGCGGGGCCGGCCAGGATGCGGGTCAGGTCCAGCACACGGACTCCCGACAGCGGACGCGCGCCCGCGGGCATTGGCCGAGGCGCTGCGTCCCCGATGCGCACGATCTCGACCGGCCCAGCGGACGCGGTCGCCTGATGCTGCGGATGCGCATCCCACTGCGCAGCCGTGCGGGCATAGGCACCGCACATGCGCTGCGCTGCCAGGGCGTCTTCGAGCGCGTCGGCATCCCAGCTCGAGACCGCCTGCGCAATGGAGTCGTATCCCGGCTGCTGCACGCCGAGCACGCGCAGGGTCCCCTGCGCCAGATGTGGCAACACGCCGTGAATGAAGAACAGCCGGTCGTCGCGGGTGCGATAGAAGTGGGCCAACGGTGTGGCATCCGCAGGACTGCGGCCGAGCGAAACGCCATCCAGCGTCAACAACGCATAGGAGCGCAGGCTCGCCGCAGCCTGCCGGCTCGACACCCGCACCGACTGCCTGGAGCCGCCGCGCGATTCCCAAAACGCGGCCGCCGCGGAGCCGACCGCGGCGAGCGCCACGGCAGCCGCTTCGCCGACCGGTGGGCGGCAGCCCGGGGCCGGCCCATCCCACTCGATCAACGTATCGGCGGCGCCACGCAGGCCGCAATGGCGCATCAGTGCGTCGAGCCTTGCCGCGACAAGTGCGGGCGACGCGCTATGCGTGGTCATGCGACGTCATCCTGAAACAGCGTGGACGATGGCAAGCGCGCAATCTCCGGGCCCGAATGGCTAGCCTGCAAGCACACAGGCCGAAACGATGTCGGCGACGTGCCTGTGTTCCGCCGCGAGAACGGTTTCGGCCAGCCGGTCGATCCCCTGCGGACCGATGGGAAGCTCGTCCTGCATCGCGTGCAGATTCTCCAGCACTTCGGTCCGGTCCCAGTTGAAGGGCTCCCCATCGGCGTGTGACGCGTGCCGCAGCGTCTGCCCGTTGGCCAGGTCGACCTCCAGCACAAACGAGCGCGCGCCGAGCCGGGCGTCGGTCTGCACCGAGGCTCTTTGCACGAGGGGCTGAATCAGCGGGTCGTCGAAGCGCCGCAGGTCACTGCCCTTGAATGACTGCTGGGCCAGCGCAACGGCGAGGCAGAACTGCGAACTCATCAGCGTCGCGCCGGTATCGCTGAACGGGCCGGTGGAGTCGGTGCCGGGGTAAGCGGCCTCCGCCGGGTTCAGCGTCAGGCGAACGGCGGCGATGTTGCCGGCATGCAGCCCGTGCTGGCGCGCCAACAGCATGGCCTGCTGCACCGGGGCCTGCAGGATGGCACACACCGCGTAGGGCTTGTAGGTCACGTCCAGGCTGCGCCATTGGACCCCGAGATCGCTGCCCACCTGGGCCACCTGCTCCAGGTCGCCCATGAACGCCGCGTAGAAACCCGCCGCGCCTTCCAGCGCGTCGGGCGCACCTGTGCCGCCGACCGCAGCCAGCCGCGCGGCCAGGATGCCATTGCGTGCTGCCAGTCCAACCTGGAATTGCCACTCCTGGGTTCCGGCAACCCAGGTCTGGTTGGTGCCTGCGGCCATGCTGGCCATGATGCCGATGGCGTTTGCCGTGGCGCCGCTGTCGAGGCGCAACAGCCGGGCCACTGCCGCAGCGGCACCGAAGCCGCCGTATATGCCGCTGGCCCTGAACCCGCGCGCTGTCGTGCGTTTGGCGAAACCCTGGCTGATCGCGCCCGCGGCTTCGTAACCGGAGATCAAGGCCGTCAACATGTCACGGCCAGAACTGCCCAGTTGCTCGCCAACTGCCAGGACCGCCGGCGTGATGATGGCGCCAACGTGGGTGAGGCCGGGGAAGTACACATCGTCTTGCGCACGGGCATGCATCAGCGCTGCATTCGCGAAGGCCGCAGTCTCGGGTGTCGCTGCCTGGCCGCTCAGCAGCAGCCGCGCGCATGCGGTCGGACCCTGCTCGCCGAGTGCTTGCGCATAACGCGGCGAGGCGCCAACCAGGGGCTGCCCGGCGATGGCCATTCCGAGGTTGTGAAGAAGACTGACTTTTGATTTTTCGAGTACGGCTTCGGGAATACTCCGGTACTCGAGCGCCGAGGTGAACGCGGCAATACGTTGGGATAGGGAGTTCATGCTGGCAACTCTCAAGTCGCCGCAGCGCGCAGTTCGTCCATCAGCACCGGCACGCCCATGGAGATCGTGTGCATGCCCAGGATCGACACCAGCTCGAACACCTCCATGATCTCTTCCTTGGTGGCGCCGTACTTGAACGCATTGCGCATGTGGATGCGCAGACCCGGTTCATAGAGGTGCGTGGTAGCGACGTCGATGGCGATGTAGATGAACTCCTTCACCTTCGGCTCGATGAAACCCTTTTTCCAGGGTACGGTCGAGAACGCGAGGAAGGCCCGGAACATCTGCACATCCAGCACCAGGAAGTCGTCCCAGAACGGCGCCCACCAGCCGCGCTCTGCGATGAAGGCGTCCTTCAATTGCTGCTGCTCCGGTGACAGCGTCCGGTCGACCGGGATACCCGCCGTGCGCAGTTCGTCGATGAGCACCGGCACACCCATGGAGATGGTGTGCATGCCCATGATCGAGACCAGTTCGTAGACCTCCATGATCTCTTCCTTGGTGGCGCCGAGCTTGAAGGCGTTGCGAAGGTGGATGCGCAAGCCCGGCTCGTACATGTGCGTCGTGGCGGCGTCGATCGCGATGTAGATGAACTCTTTGACCTTCGGCGGCAGGTGGCCCTTCTTCCAGGCCACGGACCCGAATTCGAGGAAGGCCTCGAACATCTCGACGTCGAGCGCGAGAAAATCGTCCCAGAACGGCGCCCACCAGCCGCGCCGCTTGATGTACTCGTCCTTCAGGGCCTTTCTTCTGGGGTCCTGTTCGATGATGCTGCTGGAATCGTGGTGCAAGTGCTGCTCCTTCGTTGTCGATGGATGGGTATGGGTAAACAGTGCTCGGCGAGGCCGCCGGCGCGGGAGGTCAAATCACGCGGCCAGCGTCGGGTCCACCAGCAGCTTGCCGAAAACCTGGCGGCTGTCCAGCAGGGCCTGGGCCCTCGGGATGTCCTGCAGCGCAAAGACCTCCTGTATCACCGGCTTGACCTTGCGTTGCTCCACCAGCCGCATGATGTCCAGGAAGTCCTGGCGCGCACCGGCGAACGATCCGATGAGGGTGTGTTCCTTGACGAACAGATGCCACAGGTTGATGTTGACTGAGAAACCGGAATGCCCGCCGCAGGTCACCAGCCGGCCGCCACGTGCCAGGGCGCGCAGGCTGCCCTCCCAGGTCGCCTGTCCCACGTGCTCGAACACCACGTCCACGCCGCGCCCGCCGGTCCATTTGCGGACCTGTTCCGGCCACGACGGGTCGCGGTGGTTGACGGCGAACTGCGCACCAACGTCCAGCGCCTGGCGCACCTTGTCGTCGCTGCCGGCGGTGGCGATCACGCGCGCCCCCGCTGTCGCCGCGATCTGCATGCCCAGCACACCGATGCCGGAGCCGGCGGCGATGATCAGCACGTCCTCGCCGATGCGGATGTTGGCGCGCCGGCACAACATGTGCCAGGCGGTAGGGCCGGTCACCGCCACCGCGGCCGCTTCGGCATACGACAGCGACTTCGGCAGGGCGATCAGCTGGCTGGCCGGCGCCACGGTGTATTCCGCATAACCGCCACGCGTCTGCACACCGAACACGCGGCCGCGCAGGCACATGTTGGTCGCACCAGTGCGACAGAAGGAACATTCGCCGCAACTCAGGATGGGGTCGACCACCACACGGTCGCCCGCCTTCCACTGCGACACACCGGGACCGACGGCCACCACGTCGCCTGCCACCTCGGTGCCCGAAATATGGGGCATGGGCGGGGTCTGTGGCGTCTGGCCGTCGCGCGTGAGCAGATCCACCTGGTTCAGGCCGCAGGCCTTGACGGCCAATAGCACCTCGCCGGTACCCGGCACGGGCACGGGCACATCATGGTCCAGCCGCAGTTCGGTACGGCCGTCGACTGCGTGCAGGCGCATCGCGCGCATGGTGGTCTTCATTTCTTGCCTTTCTTGAAGCTGTTCAGGTAGGCCGCCTTCTTGTCCTTGAACTCCTGCGACTGGAACGTCAGGCCGTTGGCGACGGCCTCCACGCCCAGCTGCTCGCGCAATCCGCTGCTGATGCCGTTGCGGATGATGAGTTTGAGCATGCGCAACGCGTCCGAGCCCATGGTGCCCAGGTGTTTCTCCAGCGCGTCCAGACGCCCGTCGAGGGCCGGCTGGTCTTCCACCATTTCGTTCAGCATGCCCCAGCCGAGCGCCTGCTCGGCCGGTATCGGACTGCCCAGCACGGCCATCTGCATGGTCCGCGAAACACCGATATGGCGCTGCATCAGCCAGCTCAGGCCGAAGTCCTGCACCACGTCGAGCATCATCGGGACCATCCAGAAACGCGCCTTGCGCACCGAGATGCGCATGTCGCAGGCCATCGCCAGGCCCAGCCCGCCGCCGCCGCAGGCGTCGCCGTTGATGGCGGCGACGGTCACGAACGGCAGGCCATACAAGGCCTCGATCACGCGGTGCTGCCAGTTGAGCAGCCGGGTCCCGGAAAACACCGAATCGTCGGTCACGTTTTCCATGAAAAACGGCGTGCTCAGGTCGACGCCGGCGGAGAACAGGCGGCCGGTGCCGGTGAGCAACAACGCATTGAGGGAGCTGTCGGTCTGCAACTGGCCCAGGCAGTCCAGCAGTTCCTCCAGCATCACCGGGTCGAGCGCGTTGAGTTTGTCGGGTCGTGTCAATGTCAGGCGGGCAATTCTGCCGCGCACCTCGATATTGATCGTGTCGTAGTCCTTGAATTTCATGGAGTCTCCTTGCGGGTGAACGTGGGAACAAAAAAAGTGCGGGTCAGGCCTTCGGCGGCAGGTGGATGGCGCCACCGTCGTATGCATCGTGGGCGGCCTCCATCAAGGCTTCGGTCAGCGTGGGATGGGCGTGGACCGTCTCCATGAGGCCGGGCAGGGTCAGCTCCATCTGCACTGCCAGCGTGGCTTCACCGAGCAGGTTGGTGACGTCCGGCCCGACCATGGCAATGCCCACCACCTGGTCGGTCTCGCCGTCGGCCATGACCTTGACAAAACCTTCCACATGGCCGATCGAGATCGCCTTGCCGCTGGCAGAGAACGGAAAACGCCCGACCTTGAGCTTCGGATAGGTGCTGCGCGCCTCGGCCTCGGTCAGGCCCACCGCGCCGATCTCGGGGGTGGTATATACGGCGCGCGGAATGGCGCGCCCGGTCATCGTGGTCGAATGCCCGGTGATGTCGGCGACGGCGCATTCGGCCTCTGCCGCCGCCTTGTGGGCCAGCAGAAGACCGCCACGCACATCACCTACCGCATAGACCTGCGCGACGTTGGTGCGGCAGCGGTCATCGGTCTGGATCGCGCCGCCCTGCACCATGACGCCGGCCTTGTCCAGCGCGAGTTCCCGCAGCCGCGGCCTGCGCCCCACCGCGACCAGGACCATGTCGACCGTGACTTCGCGCGCGCCAGCGGCGGTCGAGAAGCCCACCGAAAGTCCGGCGCCCGT
The DNA here is from genome assembly GCA_031381865.1 of Betaproteobacteria bacterium. GTDB lineage: Bacteria > Pseudomonadota > Gammaproteobacteria > Burkholderiales > Burkholderiaceae_C > CAISIP01. The sequence continues at coordinate 13,584 of JANMYG010000636.1, forward strand.
GCGCCGGATCGACTGGACCGTGCCACCGGTCACGATGTCGACGCCGTTGCGCGCCAGGCAACGTTGCAGCACGGCCGTGGTTTCTGCATCTTCTTCCGCCACCAGGCGCTCGAGTTTTTCGACGACCGTCACCTGCACGCCGAAGTCGTTGAATATCTGGGCGAACTCGACCCCGATGACACCGCCACCGACGATCAGCACGTGCCGTGGCAACACGTTGATGGCCAGCGCGCCGTCGCTGGTGACCACGCCTTCGAGATCGACGCCGGGAATCGGCGGCACGACAGGCTCCGAGCCGCTGGCGATGACCACCACGTCGGCCGCCAACAAAGCACCGGTCTCGCGAATACGCACGGTGCGCGGGCCGGTGAACTCCGCAGTCCCCTTGACTAGCGTGATGCGGTTGCGGCGCACCAGCGTGTTGACACCACCTACCAGCTTGGCGACCGCTTCGTTCTTCTTGCCCATCACGGCGCCGATGGCGACCGTCAGGTGCGCGGGGTCGATACCAAAATGGCCCAGGGTGCCGGCCTCGCGGAATACCTGGGCCTGGTGCAGCAGGCTCTTGGTGGGAATACAACCGACATTGAGGCAGGTTCCGCCGAGCTCGCCGCTCTCGACCAGGGTCACATCCAGCCCGTCGCGCGCGGCGCGGATGGCTGCGGTGTAACCGCCGACACCACCGCCGATGACAACCAGTTTCTTGCGCGGGCCGGGCGGGTTCATTGGAAACCCTTCGCGCTTCGCGCTGCGGTGCGAGCTTGCTTGGGGCCGCCCGGCGCTGCGCTCATGGCATCAACTCGCATTCACCGTCCACGACGCGCTCGCCGCGCTGGTTCAGGCAGACGAAGCTGATCTCGATGCAGCGGCGTGCGCCGACCAGTTTTTCGCCCACCACCTGGGCTTCGGCGTGGATCACGTCGCCGGGACGCGACGGCGCGCGGTAACGCAGGCGGATCGCCGTGTCCGGCGGCAGCGCTTGCGCGCCGCACCAGCGCTGGATGGACTGGAACACCGGCTCCATCGGGATGCAACCGTGCGCGATCGTGCCGCCGAAACCCGCCGCGGCGCCGGCCTGGGCATCCACGTGGATCGGGTTGAAGTCGCCCGAAAGCGTGGCATACACGTCGATGAGTTCCTGAGAAATGCTGATGGCGCAGACCGGCAGCTTTTCGCCGGCACGTACCGTGGTCGGAAAGCAGGTCACTGGCGTAGCTCCGTGCTGCGCACTGCGGTGCGAGCGAAGTAATCGGCGCGCTGCCGCAAATCGGCCGAAAGTCGCTTAAAGATTTCCATTTCAAATCAATCACTTATTGGGAGCGACTTGAGAGCTTGATTGCAGCAGCTTGGCGCGGCGCTCATTGGAATACCTTCGCTTTGCGAGTTGCGGTGCTTGCTTGCTTGGGGGCGGCCCGGTGCTGTACTCATGGCACTATCGCCGTAAAACTGACCGCGCAAACCAACTGGCCGGTCTGGTTGCGGGTACGCATTTCGTACTTCATGAACTTGCGGTTCTTGCGCTCGAACTTCTCGACGATGCGAAACTGCGTCAGCAACTCGTCGCCTGCGCGCGCGGGCACTCCGAATACGTCGTCGTCACCCATGCGGATGGCGCCGGGCGGGAAAATCTGGTGGTCCCAGCCCAGGCGCAGGCCATAGGTGAGGCCCATGCTGGAAGGCGTGGTGGGCACCTGTCCCGGCGGTGTCGCGTCGTAACCCAAGAGCCGGCGGAAGCGCTCGACGTCGGCCGCCGTGACCGTGCAACGGCCCTCGCACAGCACCTGGTCCAGGCGCGCGGTCTCAAAGAGAAAGTCCGGTTGCATTGGATTGCCGCTCGCGCTCTCAGCGCAACCGTGCCAGCAGCAGCGCGGGTTGTTCCATCAATGCCTTGAAGCGGGCGCGGAACTCGCCGGCCACCGCTCCGTCGATCAGGCAGTGGTCGAAGGTGAGGCTGATCGACATCATCGGCCGGATCACGATCTGCTTGTCGCGCACCACCGCCTCGTCACTGATCTGCCCTATGCCCAGCAGCGCCGACTGCGGCGCGTTGAGGATCGGCGTTTCGAAGTCGCCGCCGTAGCTGCCGAAATTGCTCAGCGTGAACGACCCGCCGTCCACGTCCTCGCGCGTCAGCTTGCCAGCGCGCGCCTTGGCGATCAGCGCCTGGCGCGCCAGCGACAGCTCCACCAGCGTGAGCCGGTCGACATTGCGGATGACCGGCACGATGAGCCCACCATCGAGCGCGATCGCCAGGCCGATGCTGACCTCGCCCAGGCTCACGATCTCGTCGCCTTCGATGTAGGCGTTCATCTCGGGCATGGCGGCCAGCACGGTGGCTGCCGCCTTGAGCACGAGGTCGGTGTAGGTGATGCGCGCGCCGAGTTCCGCCTCGGCTGCGACCATGGACGCGCGCAGCCTGGTGGCCTCGGCCATGTCGACGCGGCCGAAACCGGTCATCTGTGCCTTGGTCGCCAGGCTTTGCATCATGCGTTTGGCAACCGCCTTGCGCATGCCCGACAACGGTCGTCGGGTCGGCTCGGCCGATGCCGTGGACGGAGCGTGGGCGGGCATGGCCGCTGGCGGGTTCGCGGCAGCCGGCTGTGGGGCCGACTCGACATCGCGCTTGAGGATCACGCCGCCGGGCCCGGAACCCGTCACGGAGCGCAGGTCCAGCTGGCGCGTCTGCGCCAGTTGCCGCGCCACCGGTGAAACCATCAGGCGCTGGCCGCTGGTGTCGGTGCCAGCACCGAGTGCGGCCGGGTGCGCCGCGGCGGGCAGCGATGCCGGTGCTGGCGTTGCTGCGGCAATGCTGGCTGGCGCGGCAGCGGTGGCCGGTGGCGGTGCTGCCTTGGCCGCATCCGCCGCGGTTGCGACGCCGGCTTGGGCAAGTGCCGCTTCGGCCGTCGGGTGCAGATAACCCGCCAGGGCACCGACCGGCAGTGTCGCGCCGACATCGGCCACGCGCTCGAGAAAACCCTCCTGTTCGGCTTCCACATCGAACATGATCTTGTCGGTCTCGATGGTGATCACCGTCTCGCCCTTGGCAACGTGCTCGCCGTTGGCGCGCCCCCATTCCACCACCACGGCTTCCTCCATGGTGAGGCCGAGCTTGGGAATCGAAATCGCGTGCCTCATGCCAGCATCTCCCGCACTGTCGCGGCGATCCGGTCGGCGTCGGGGTGCAGGAACTTCTCGAAGCCCTTGCCGAAAGGCTGCGGGGTGAAGGGTGGCGTGAGGCGCCGCACCGGCACGTCGAGGTGGTAGAAGGCGCGGTCCATGATTTCGGCAGCGACTTCCGACCCGAAGCCAAACGGCTTGTGCGCCGATGTCACGACCAGTGCGCGGTTGGTCTTGCGGACCGACTCGGTGATGGTGTCCATGTCCAGCGGGCTGATGGTGCGCGGGTCAATGACCTCGATTTCGATGCCCTCGGTGGCCAGTGTCTTGGCAGCCTCCAGGGACTTCTGCACCATGAGCCCGGTGGCAACGACTGTCACGTCGCGCCCCGTGCGTTTGACATCGGCCTTGCCCAGCGGAATCAGCACTTCCTCGGCGTCGTCGATGTCCTCCTTCATGCGGTGCAGCGCCAGGTGTTCAATGAAGATCACCGGGTTGTTGTCGCGTATGGCCGCCTTGAGCAGACCCTTGGCGTCGCGCGGCGTGGTCGGCATCACCACCTTGAGGCCTGGCACGTGGCCGACCCAGGCCTCCAGCATCTGGGAATGGTGCGGGCCGATGCCCATCTCCACGGCCACGGTGGTGCGTATCACCAGGGGCATCTTGAAGGCGCCGTTATAGAGGTAGTGCATCTTGGCCGCCTGGTTGGCGATCTGGTCCAGGCACAGGCCGAAGAAGTCCATGAACATGATCTCGACCACCGGGCGTTTCCCGGTCATGGCGGCGCCAACGGCCAGGCCGACGATGATCTCCTCGCTGATCGGTGTGTCTCGCACGCGCAGCGGCCCGAAGGCCTTGTGCAGGCCACGCGTGGCGCCGAACGCTCCGCCCGCGGCGCCCACGTCCTCGCCGATCACGAACACATCCTTGTCGCGTTCCATTTCCTCGCGCACCGCGTCGACGATGGCCCAACAATAGGTTTTGCTTGTCATAGGATTCCCGTGGCCTCAGGGCGCATAAACATGGTCGAGCGCGTCGGCCGGCATCGGGTCCGGACTGGCCAGCGCGTAGTCGATGGCTTCTGTGATCTCGGCCGCCAACGCGGCTTCGAGCGCCTCGAGTTCGCCCTCGGTGAAGACGCCGGCCTGGAGGACCACGGCGCGAAACTGCAGCACCGGATCGCGCGCGTGCCACAGCGCTTCTTCTTCCCGGGTGCGGTATTTGCACGGGTCGCCCTGGAAATGGCCTCCATAACGGTAGGTCTTGAGTTCGAGCAGGGTGGGACCGTCACCGGCGCGTGCGCGCGCGACGGCGGTGCGCGCGGCCTCCAGCACCGCCAGTACGTCGTTGGCGTCCACCGCCACACCCGGGATGCCGTAGCCGACGGCACGCTTGGCAATATCGACTTCCTTCACCGTTTCGCGGAACGGCGTCATCTCGGCGTACAGGTTGTTCTCGCATACGAACAGCATCGGCAGGTTCCATGCGGCGGCGACATTCATCGCTTCGTGGAACGACCCCTGGTTGCTCGCACCGTCGCCGAAGAAGGCCACACTGACGCGGTCGCTGCCGTCGAGCACGGCGGAGTAGGCGGCGCCGGCCGCGTACGGTATGCCGCCGCCGACAATGCCGTTGCCGCCGAGAATTCCAAAGGCCGGGTCGGCGGCGTGCATCTCGCCGCCACGACCGCCGCCGATGCCGGTGGCCTTGCCGAACATCTCGGCCATCATCGGCTTGAGTGCCATGCCTTTGGCCAGGTAGTGGCCGCGCCCGCGGTGCGTGGTGACGATGTAGTCGTCCTGGCGCAAGGCGCTGCACACGCCCACGGCACACGCCTCCTGACCCAGGTAGGAATGGATGTAGCCCGGGAACAGGTTCTTCGCGAAAACACCGTTCAACTGGTCCTCGCACTGGCGGATGCGGTACATGCCGGTATAGAGGTCGCGGTACAGCGCGGCCGGGATGTCCGGCGCGCCGGCGGGCTGCGCGTGAGCGGGCGCGGTCTTAAGCTTGCTGCTTGGAGGCATCTCGTTGTTCCATCTTGAGTACGTATTTCATGATCTTGCCGATGCTGGTATGCGGCAGGGAAGGGCGAAATTCGTAGAACGACGGCACCTTGAACTTGGCCAGGTGGCGTGCACACCATGCACGCAGCTCTTCTTCGTCCATGGTTTCACCCTCTCGCAGGACCACGAAGGCCTTGATCGCCTCGTCGCGCAGCGGGTCGGGCACGGCGATGACCGCCGACTCGGCAACCTTCGGATGTTCGTTGAGAACCCGCTCGACCTCGGTGGCGGCGATGTTTTCACCGGCGCGTTTGATCACGTCCTTGGAGCGATCGAAGAAGTGGAAATAGCCGTCGCTGTCGACCGAGCCGTTGTCGCCGGTGTCGAACCAGCCGTCCCGCAGGCAGGCGTCGGTGGCCTCCTGGTTCTTGTAGTAGCCGGAGAACATGGCTCCGCCACGCACCAGGATCCGGCCAACCTCATCGTGTGCAAGGTCGGCAAAGGATTCGTCCACCACGCGCATCTGCCGCCCCAGCGTGGGCAGCCCGATGCAGTGGCGCTTGGTGGTGCCGTGCACCACCGGATTGGACGAGCAGATACCCAGGGTCTCGGACAGGCCGTAACCCTCGACCAGCTTGACGCCGAAGCGGTGCTCGAACTGGTCCCATTCGTCGTCGGTGGTGGGCAGCGCGTAGAAGGAAAAGCGCACCTTGTGTTGCGCGTCGTCCGCGCGTGCAGGCTGGGCCAGCATGGTTCGCAGCAACATCGGAACGATGCTCATCAGCGTGCACCCATGGCGGCGCACCTGGCTCCAGTAGTTGGTGGCGCTGTATTGTTCCAGCAGCACGATGGTTCCACCGACGGTGAGTGTCGGCATGACGCCGACATACTGTCCGTTAACGTGAAACAGTGGCAACACCACGCAGCAGCGGTCCGAAGGTGTCATGCCAAACAGCATGGCAATTGAAATGCCCTGAACCAGTGAACTGGTGTGGCTGATCACAACACCTTTTGGCCGCGACGTCGTTCCCGACGTGTAGACAATCTGCGACGGCGCATCGGGCGGCACCCGCGTGATCTGGCAGGTGGACGGCGCATTCGCCAGGATGTCCGGCAAGAGCCGGAATCCAGGCAGCCCATCGGCCGCGCGGGTCGACACCTTGATGCGCACGCCGGGGCAGATCGCCGCCACTTCATTGAACAACGCGATGAACTTCGGTTCGCCGATGAAACCGACGCTGTCCGAATTGTTCAACAGGTACTGGAGTTCGTCCGCGGCATAAAACACGTTGACGGGCACCATCACGCCACCGGCCTGGTTGATCGCGAACCAGGAGACGAGGAACTCCGGGCTGGTCGAGACCATCAGGGCCACAGTCTGGCCGGCCTGCAGGCCATCGGCGGTCAGGGCGTTCGCGAGCCGGTTCACGCGTTCGCCGAACTCGGCGTAGGTCAGCGACGTGACGCGCCCGTCGGCGCCCTCGAACACTAGGAACTCCTTGTCCGGCTGCAGGCGCACCTTTTGCTGCAGTAGATCCGGTATCGATTGGGTACCCGTGACTTCCATCGCTGCCGCCTTTCCGTGTGCTGCTGTCAGTAGGACTTGGGCATGCCGCATCCGACCTGCGCGATGAAGTTCTTGCTCATCTCGTTGGTGACGGGCGCGAAGATGAGTTGCCGCACATCCCGGTAATAACGCTGCATGTGGTAATCCATCGTGAATCCGGCGCCGGCCATGACGCGCATTCCACGGTCCGTGGCGCGAAACGCCGCCTCGGAGGCGAAATACTTCGCTGACGCGGCCTGCACCGAGCAGTCCAGTCCCTGGTCCTGCATCCAGGCGGCGCGGTAGGTCGACAGCTGCGCCAGGTCCAACTCGACGAGCGAGTCCGCCAGCTGGTGCTGCACCGCCTGAAACTCGCCGATCGGCCGCCCAAACGCCCTTCGGTCGAGGGCATACTGGTTGGCGTCCTCGAGGGCGCCGCGACCCAGGCCGGCGCAGACCGCCGCCACGAAGATGCGCTCGTTGTTGAGGGTGTCGATGACCGCGTGCCAGCCTCGGTCGCGCGTTCCGATCATGCAGCTCTTGTGCACGCGGACATCCTGATAAGACACGATGTAGGAATGCAGAAACCGCGATCCCAGCTTGGTGATCTTGTCGTAGCGGATGCCGGGCGTGTCGGTGGGTATGAGAAAGACCGTGAGCCCGAGCGACGGTTTCACCGGATCCTTGCCGGTGCGTGCGACCACGAACACGTAGTTCGCGATGTTGATCCCGGTCGTATAGACCTTCGATCCGTTGATGACGAAATAGTCCCCGTCCTCACGCGCCACAGTCTTGGTGGCGCCCAGAATGTCGGTTCCGCCATCGGGCTCCGTCATCGACAGCGCGAAGTGGCATTCGCCGCTCGCGAGCCTCGGCAGGAACTCCTTGCGCTGCGTGTCCGATCCGTGGCGCTCCAGCGTCACGGCGCCGAAACAGACGTCCAGTCCATAAGCCAGCGCGACGGTCGAACTGTGCCTGGACAACTCCTCCAGCACGATCACCTCTTCCATCGCGCCGCCACCGGTGCCGCCGTATTGCTCGGAAATCGTCGCGCCCATCAGGCCGATCGCGGCCATCTTGTCGAGCAGTTCCGGCGGGAACTCCTCCTTCTTGTCCCACTCGGCGACCTTGTCCTTGGGCATTTCCTTCTCCACGAAGCGCCGTACCACCTCCTGCAGGGCACGCTGGTCATCGCTGAATCGAAAGTCCATAAAAACCCCATTGAGTTGCTGGTACTTAAAAATTGTACCACCAAGTAATAAAATTGTTCTAATTAGTTTTTGCGGAATGCATCCGCTGGCTGGCAACGTACCTAAGTCAGCGTCGCCAATCCTGCATCCGGGCCTCGCACCGGGTTGCGGTTTGCCGATGGGGACTGCGTGGCAGGTCGAGCGGCACATGCGCAACGCGGGCGAAATTCGGCCTTCGACTCCTGAAACAGATACTCAGACTGGAACTCCTATCGAGGTTTTCGGCATTCACGACACCGTTCGCCCTGAGCTCTGGGCAGGCCGAGCTCAGGGCGAACGGACATTCACTTGTCATCTATTTGGGAAAGACCGATATGTTGCGAACAACCACCGAAGCGTTGCCTGCCAGCGCCTTCGCGCTGCAAGACAACGGTGCCTTTCGCGCCAGTTCCCTGACCCGCGGTTTGTGGAATCCCGACCACCAGCACGCCGGTCCGCCGATCGCGCTGGCGTGCCGCGCGGTTGAAATTGCGGCGAAAGAGCGCGGACTGACGCACGTCGCCCGGATCACCGCCAATCTGCTGCGCCCGCTGCCGATCGGCGATCTCACGGTCTCGGTGGTCACCGACTACGCTGGCCGCAACGTCGGCCATTTCACGGCACAGCTGACGGCCGGCGGCAAGGAAGTCGCGCGCTTCACGGCAATGGTCCACCGCGAGCAGGACCTGCAGGTTCCCGGGGGCCTGCCGGGCCACCCACTGCCAATGGCTCCGGCAGCACTGGAGGACTCGCAAGCGGCCACCTTTCCGTTCGAGGAAGAACGCCTGGGCTACTCGGACCTGGTCGAGGTGCGTGTGGCGCGCGGCAACTTCTTCCATGGGCCCTGCGCCGTCTGGTTCCGCATGCGCCACCCCTTGTTGGACGACGAAGCGCCCAGTGTCTACCAGCGCGTCGCGGTCATCGCCGATTCCTGCAACGGCATCAGCGCGGTCCTCGATCTAAAGCGTTACAGCTTCGTCAACTCGGACCTGACCATCAATCTCCTGCGCCGGCCGATCGGAGAATGGATCTGCCTCGATGCGCGCAGCTACTTCGGCCCCAACGGCTGCGGGCACGCCGAAGCCGAGCTGTACGACAACCATGGCCTGATCGGCCGGGCATTGCAGACGCTCGTCCTGAGCCAGCGTGGATGACCGGTGCCTTCGCGATGCTTGAACGCACCGCCACGCCGGGCCACGCCGGTGCGCAGGATTCGGACCACCATGCTTCGGTGAACGGCATTGCGGGATCGCAATCGCTGGCCTCGGCGGCCGGTGGCTGCGCTCGGGTCGGCGCCTGCCAAACCGACCGGGACGCCACACACGACCAATCCCGCGTATATTCGTCCCAACAGAATTAATGCCCGTCGGCAGCATGCCGGTGAGAAGAAAGACCATGCAAAAACGAAGTGTCCAGCCCAGTGTCCGGTCATTCTCCGAATCCGACCAGGTGTTCGAGAGCGCGGCCGAAATATTCCGGGTGATGTCGGCGCCAATGCGGCTGAAGATCATCAGCAGCCTGTGCAACGGCGAGAAGAACGTGGGCCAGCTGCTGGTCGAGATCGACACCACGCAACCCAACATGTCGCAGCATCTCAACACCCTGTACCAGGCCGGCGTTTTGGGCAAACGCCGCGATGGCGTACAGATCTTTTACCGCATCACCAACGACCGCGTGGTGACGCTGTGCCGCGCCGTGTGCACCCAGATCGCGATCGAGGCCGACGCCGATGCCAGATGAGCGCAGGCTGCCGTCGCGCCGCGTCATGACAGGGTGCGCCGTTCCGGGTTAACCCGGGCTTGCGGGCCGTGGTGGTTCGACTACGATGGGCGACGAAAACATAAGCAAGAAGCGATTTATGGATGCCACGGGTCGGCATCGCGGCGGGCGATTTTCAGGAACAGTTTTCTGCACCAAGGAGACGCTATGAAGCATCGGTCGAAATGGGGCGCGGCATTGGCGCTGTGCCTGGTGTCGCAATTCGCCGGTGCGCAGGGTGATCCGCTGCAGGTGCGCAGCTGGGCCGCCGCCTGCGCCAACTGCCATGGCACGTCCGGCATTGCCCAGCCTGGCAACGAGTCACTTGCCGGTGTGCCCAAGGACGATCTGCTCAAGAAGCTGCTCGACTTCAAGACCGGCCGCAAGCCGGCCACCATCATGCACCAGCTTAGCAAGGGTTATTCGGACGAGCAGCTCGAACAACTGGCGGCGCATTTTGCGGCGCTGAAGAAATAGGGGAGCCGCCATGCAACGTCGTCAACTTGTACAAACGGTGGCTGCCGGGTCGGTGCTCGGCGCCCTGGGCCTGGCCAGCGGCTGTGCTGCAACGGGTGGCGGCAGCGGCCCCAAGGTGGTCGTGGTCGGGGGTGGATACGGCGGCGCCACCGCAGCCAAGTATGTGCGCATGTGGTCCGACTACCAGTTCAACGTGACACTGGTGGAACCCAACGCCGCGTTCGTGTCGTGCCCGGTCTCCAACCTCGTGATCGGGGGCAGCAAGACCATGGCCGACATCACCACGCCCTACGACAACCTTTCGCGGCGCCATGGCGTGAAAGTGGTGCGCGACACGGCGACCGGTATCGACGCCGACAAGCGGCTGGTCCGGCTTGCCAGCGGTGCCGAGCTCGCGTACGACCGGTTGATCCTGTCGCCCGGCGTCGACTTCATGTGGGACACGTTGCCGGGCATGGCCCGCGCCGGCGCGCAGGAGAAAGTGCTGCACGCCTGGAAGGCCGGCGCCCAGACGCTGGCTTTGCGCCACCAGCTCGAAGCCATGCCCGACGGTGGTGTCTATGCGCTCGCGATTCCCCTGGCGCCGTACCGCTGCCCTCCCGGACCGTATGAGCGCGCCTGCCAGGTGGCGCACTATTTCAGCCGGGCCAAGCCCAGGAGCAAGGTGCTGATCCTGGACGCCAACGACGATGTCACGTCGAAGGGCCCGTTGTTCAAGAAGGCGTGGGCCGACCGGTATGCGGGCATCGTCGAATACCGTCCCAAGCACAACACGGTCGACGTCGACGCCGCCACCAATACGCTCAAGTTCGAATTCAGCGACGACGTGCGGGCGGGTGTCCTCAACGTGCTGCCGGCCATGCGCGCCGGCGACATCGCATTCAGGTCCGGCCTGGCCACCGCCAACAGGCGCTGGTGCGAGGTCGACTTCCTGACCCATGAGTCGAAGGCCGCCGCAAACATCCATGTGCTGGGCGACGCGATCCAGGTCGCGCCCGCCATGCCCAAGTCCGGCCACATGGCCAACCAGCACGGCAAGACCTGTGCCGCCGCCGTGGTGGCGTTGCTCACGGGCAGGCAACCCAATACGCTGCCAATCTACAACAACGCCTGCTACAGCTTCGTCAGCGACGAAGACGTGGTGCACGTGGCCAGTGTGCACCGCTACGACGCGGCGCAAAAAACCATGCTGGCGGTGGCCGGTTCGGGCGGCGTGTCGAGTGCGGCCAGCGAGCTCGAAGGCAAGTATGCGCATTCCTGGGCCCGCAACATCTGGGCCGACACATTGGCGTGATTGCGCCACCGCGAAGCGGCGCCGGCCAGGCGCGCCCACCGATGGGCCGGCATCGACTGTCGCGCGCATGAAGGCGGCTGCCATCGCGCTCAGGCGTGCGGCGCTCGCCCTGGGTCTTGGAGCATTCAGCGCAGCGATTTGGGCCCAGGCCGACGAGGCGCGGGCCAGGAAGATCGTCTCGGGTGTGTGTTTCGTATGCCACGGCGCCGAGGGCGAGTCGTCCAGCGAGCTGTTTCCCCGGTTGGCGGGCCAGCATTGGGAATACATCGCCAAGCAGTTGTCCAACTTCAATTCCGGCCGGCGCAAGAGCACCACCATGGCGGACATGGCCGCCAAACTGACACCCGACGAAATGGCGGCCCTGGGCAAGTATTTCGAGAAGATGGCCACACCCAAGGAGCCGGCCCGGGAGCCCGAACTGGCGGCCATGGGCAAGTACATCTACCACTTCGGCAACCGGTACAGCGGCGTGCCGGCCTGTGCCGGTTGCCACGGTCCGGATGCGATGGGAACCGCGGCCCTGCCGCGTCTCGCCGGCCAGTATCCGGTGTACACGGAAGCCCAGCTCAAGCAGTTCAGCTCGCGCGAGCGCAACAACGACAACGCCGTGATGCACGCGATTGTCAGCAAGATGACGGCCTTGGAGATGGCCGCCGTTGCCCAATACCTGGGCAGCAAGTGAGGCGCGGTGCAGCCTCGCGCCGGTTCAGGTTGCCAGCGCGGGGCGGTTGTGCTGCACCGGCGTGCCGGCGGTTGTCGTGCCGTCCAGCAGGCGGTCGGTCACTCCGGCGCCGATCCACATGCCAACCAGCGTGATCCAGGCCGTCAGGGCGAACACCGCGCCGCCGGTCATGCCGGCCCCAACCGCGCAACCACCTGCGAGCATCGAACCAAAACCCATCAGCACGGCGCCCGCGATATACCGGCGCATGCCGTAGCCGTCGCTGAACCCTTCGAGCCGCAGGTCCCGGCCCATCCATGCGCCGATGAACGACCCGATGAACACGCCGGGCAACAATCCGAAGTCGAAACCGATGGGTGGCGCCGGCGCCGACAGGACACGCATCAGCCATTCCGCCGACGGGCCGCTGAAAGTCAGGCCCTGTACCTGGACCGGTTCGAACGAGTTAGCCGAGACCGCATAACTGAACCACCAGGCCGCCGCGACCGTCAGCCCGGTGCCCACGCCGCGGACCCACTTCCATACACCGCCGCCACTGCGGGCCGAAAAGTAGACCGCAGCCGCCAGCCACACCAGGCCGGCGACCAGGCCGCCCCACGGGCCGACGCCCAGCAGCGCCAGCAGGTCCGCGATTGCCCTCCCTCGACGGTCCACCAGGCGCTGACGGTGTTGCGCAGCGGCGCCAGCACGCCCGACAACGAGGCTTGCGCCACCACGGCAAAGATCAGCCCGGACAACAGCGCCCGCAGGTTGCCATTGGCCGACAACACCAGCAACCGGCTGGCGCAACCGCGCGCCATGACCATGCCGGCACCGAACAACAAGCCACCCAGCATGGCGCCCGAGAGGCTGCCGCGCGTGGCGAGCTGGCGCGCAGTGCTGACGTCCAGCGCGTGGGTCAACAGCAGCACCTGCACGGCGACGACGGCGCTCGCAAACGCCAGCAGCCAGACCGATAGTTTCTCGCCGAAGCGCCGGTGCCAGAACTCGATCACGGCCGCTCGCAGGCAAAAGCGCGAGCGCTGCGCAAAGTAGCCGAACAGCGCGCCGATCAAGAACCCGCCCGATGACAACACTGCCGTATTGCCAAAAGACTAGCGAACACTTGCAAAATCCACCGCGCGCTCCAATAATTCAACCTGCACTTATATTAATGATAATGAATGTTTTATCCTGCAGCTTGATCTTGCGCAAGCGTTGCCTTTGCCGATCCCGCGTGTGGTGGATGGCTGCAACGCTCTTCATGCTGGCGCTGGTGGCCCGCGCTCCGGCCGCGGCCCAGGAGCCATCGGCCATGGTGGCGCGGCAGGTTGCACCGTCGGTCTGGTATGTGCAGGGCCTGTCCGCACTGGGTTCGCCGGGCAACCAGAACTTCATTTCCAACGCCGGCTTCGTAGTCACGCCACGCGGCGTGGTGGTGATCGATGCACTGGGGTCGCCGGCATTGGCGCAGCGCCTGATCGCCGAGATCCGCAAGGTCACCCGGCAGCCGATCACGCATGTGATCGTGACGCATTACCACGCCGACCACATCTACGGCCTGCAGGCCTTCAAGGCGATCGGCGCGCGTGTGATCGCGCACACACTGGCCCGCGAGTACCTGCGTTCCGACACGGCACGGTTGCGCCTGGAGGCCTCGCGCCAGGAACTGGCGCCGTGGATCGACGCCCACACGCGCCTGGTCGCGGCCGACCAGTGGCTGGACCGGGACCAGGAACTGGTGGTGGGCGGTGTGCACCTGATGCTCAGGCATGTGGGCCCGTCGCATACCCCCGAAGATCTGGTGGTGTATCTGCCGGCGCAAAAAGTGCTGTTCGCGGGTGACTTGGTGTTTCGCGCCCGCATACCGTTCGTGGGACAGGCCGACAGTGGACAATGGATCAAGGCGCTGGACCTGTTGCTGGGGTTCGACACCTCCACCATCGTGCCTGGGCACGGACCGGTCTCGACCTCGGCCCGCGAAGACATGCAGCTGACCCGCGACTATCTGATCCACCTGCGAACCACCATGGGAACTGCAGCCAGAAACCTCGATCCATTCGAGGATGCCTACAAGGCGGCCGACTGGAGCCGGTTCGAGAACCTGCCGCTATTCCGGGTCGCGAACCGCATGAATGCCTACAACACCTATTTGCTGATGGAGCAGGAAGCAAGATGACATTGTCCGTAGCAGCAGTGGAAGGTCTGCAAAGCCCCGGCAGGCGCCGGTTGCTGGTCGGGTGCGGGTTGCTGGGGCTGGGGCGCATGGCATTGTCGGCAAGCGTCGACCTGCCGGCAGCGGTGTCCCTGCCGATGCACCTGGCCGCGGCGCTCAGGCACGGCAGCCCGCTGGTCGTGATGGTCAGCTTGCCGGGTTGCCCGTTTTGCCGGGCGGCGCGCGAGAACTACCTGGCGCCGATGTTGCGCGAACAGCAGCTGCCGATCGTGCAGGTGGACATGCAGCGCAAGCAGGTGTTGCGGGCATTCTCGGGCGCCGATGTCACACACGAGCGGCAGATCGAGGAATGGCGCATCCGCATCGCGCCGACCGTGCTGTTTTTCGGGCCCCAGGGCGTCGAGGTGGCAGAGCGCCTGGTCGGCGCCATGTTGCCGGACTTCTACGGCGCCTACCTCGAGCAGCGCCTGGCGACTGCGCGCAGGGCTTTGTAACCAGCCGACGAGCCAAGCGGTGGTGCCGAGTGGCGCCCAGCCGGCCGGTGTTACTCGCGCTCGATTTCGAGGTAGGTGCGGCTGGCGTTGCCTGGCATCAGTTCCGCCGCGTTGCGCAACCGGGCGAAAGCCGCCGATGCCGGCAGGGCGTTGAACGCCGCGACCGCGGCGCTCAGCTCCGTGCCTCCATCGACCGCGTTTTTCATGAACGCGCGCAGGGCCTGCAGGTAGTCCCTCGTGTACGCCTGCGCGCCGGCCAGTCCGGTCACCGCGCCATGGCCCGGCACGATGGTGCGGGGGCGCAGGTCTTCGATCACCTTGAACGTGGCCAGCCAGGCCCGGGTGTTACTGACCGGCAGTACGCCCAGCATCCGGTCCACGTACACGATATCCCCGCCAAACAACACGTCCTTCTGTGGCAGCCACAACAGCATGTCTCCCGGCGTGTGTCCGCCGCCGCGGTGGCGCAATTCGAACGACACGCCGCCGAGCGACAGCTGCGCGTCGTCTGCGTTGACAAAACGGGTGGGCAGCACCGGCACCGTCGAGTCCGCGCGTTCGTTGAGCACACCGCGCAGGATCGCCACCTGTTCGGCCCCTCGGGCGAGCATGTCCGCCCTTGCGTGCGCATGCGCGATGATTTCGGCGCCCTGGGCCAGGAAGTAGCCGTTGCCCAGCCACCGGTGGTCCTGGCCGCCGGTGTTGATGACCCACCGGATGGGTTGTGCCGACACCCGTCTGGCCGCGTCGTGGATCTTGCGCGCCGACTGGAAACCCGCACCGCTGTCGATCAGCACCGCGCCGGCCGGCGTGACCACCAGGCCGATGTTCGCGTTCAGGCCTTCGTTGTCATAACTGCGCGCGCCGGTGTCGCCGATGTACGCGTACACACCTTCGGCCACCGGCTGGAACACCACCTCGACCGCATGGGCCCACGTGTTGGCCACGGCCAGCAGGCCGGCCGCGCACAGTGCCGGCCAGATCGGGCGATCGCGGGTCATGGTGGTGGCGAAGGGCCCGGCCGGTGCTTGGGCAGACCGGTGCCGTGGCGGCCCGGCTGCCGGCCGCTCAGGGCTTGATGTAGGCGTAACGCTCCCGGCTCTGCAACTGGCCGATGCGCACCACGCCAGAGGGCGTAAACGTGGCGTCGAGGTTGAACTGTTCCTGCTTGAGGTTGCGGTTGCGCAGCGTGATCTCGCACACCTCGAAGGTCACGCCGCGCGCCTTGAGCGCACTCACCGGCGAGCCGTAGTCGATGTTCGAATCCTTGGCGTCCTTGGCGCCTTCCAGCAGGAAGTCGACGCCGTTCGCATGGGTCACCACGGCGATCCTGGTCTCGGGGGCCACGTCGAGGTGGTTGCGGATATTGCGCAGCCCCTTGGTGGCCTGGGCCGCCGCATCGTCGATGTGGCAGACCACCTTGTCCTGCGCAAGCGCGGCGCCGCAGACCAGTAGCGATGCCAGCAGCGGCAGGAAGATACGAGCGATTACGCGCATGGATGCCCCTTTAAATTAGCGCCAGCTAATATTTGAACACAATCCCGCGCACGTGGTGGCGGTTGTCATGCAGGGGCGGAAGTGGGGTGGCGGGCTGGCACCGGGGCAGTGCCCGCTGGTGTGCCTTCGCTTTGCGTGTTGCGGTGAGAGCTTGCCTGTGGGCGGCCCGGCGCGGCGAATTGTTGTACCTCCGCGCAGCGCGCTGCGGTGCGCGCTTGCTTGGGGCGGCCCGGCGCGGCGCTCACACGCCGAGTTTCTCGCGCCAGCCCGGAAACAGCGCGTCGGCATCGCCCGGAAACGACTCGAAGGCGCGCGCGAATTCGCGGTGTTCCCTGGCCCATTGCACCGGCTCGGCGCCAGCCTTCCAGCATTCGTACGCCTGCTTGAGCGAGATCGCCCCGGCGGCCGGGCTGTCGATGTGCCCATAGGAGCCGCCGCCCGCGGTGTTGACGACATTGCCGTGCCCCAGGTTCTGGAAGAAGCCGGGCAGGCGCAACGCGTTCATGCCGCCCGAAATGATCGGGGTCGTGGGCTTCATTCCGTACCACTCCTGGTGGTAGGCGGGGCCGCTGTAGCTGTCGCGCTCGATCGCGTACGCAATCGAGCGGTCATCGCGGCCGCCTTCCATCTTGCCGTACCCCATGGTGCCGACGTGGATGCCCGATGCGCCCTGCAAGCGCGACATCTTGGCCAGCACGAAAGCGTCGTAACCCCGTTTGGCGCTGGGGGAGGTGATCATGCCGTGCCCGGCACGGTGGTAATGCAGGTACTGGTTGGGGTACTGGCGGCGCGCCGTCGTCACCATGCCCGGCCCGCCCACGAAGCCATCCACCAGGAACGCCAGTTTGTCGGCGTCCGGGCCGAACGCGGCCAGCGCGAAGTCGGCGCGCGCGCACATCTCGTAATGGTCGTCGGCCGTGATGTTCATCGAGAACAGCTTGGCTTCGCCGGTCTTGTCCATGGCGCGCTTCATCGCGTCCACCACCAGCGGGATCGTCTTGCGCATCGGTGCGAACACCTGGTTGCCCTGCGGTTCGTCGTTCTTGATGAAGTCGCCGCCGAGCCAGAACTCGTAGGCGGCCTGGGCGAAAGGCTCCGGACGCAGGCCCAGTTTGGGCTTGATGATGGTGCCCGCGATAAAACCGCCGTCCTTGACCGGGCGCCCCAGCACGCGCCACAGGTCGGAGATGTCCTTGGACGGCCCGTCGAACAGCTGGATTGCGCGCGCCGGCATGTAGAAGTCGTACATCCGGGCGTGTTCGATGTCGCCCATGCCCTGGTTGTTGCCGATCACCAGCGTCAGGAAAGATACCAGCATCATCCGTCCGTCGGTGATGTTGCGGTCGAACAGTTCCATCGGGTAGGCAATGCGCATTTCTTCGCTGGCCTCGTCGATCAGGTACACCAGTGCGTCGACGCCCTTCGTGAAGTCGTCGGTGGTGCTGACGCTGACGTTGGTTCCGGTCGAGGACTCGGCCGCAAAGTGGGCCGCCGCTTCCAGGTAGCGGTGGCCGGCCTTGGGCTTCATCTTGTAGGCCACCAGGATGTGTTTGCCGTCCCGCATGAGGGCGGCTTCTGAGAGATTCAGGTCGGCGTATCGACTGGACTGGTCCATGGCGGGTTCCTTTGGCTTGGTTGTTGGCCCGCCCGGCGCAACATCGTCGGTCAAGCCGGTGGGGCAGTGGAGGCGACTGTAGGGAAAAAATATAATAAGGAATATTCACATCTTCTGAATGAATGATAAGAAAAAGCTGATGAGAAAGCAACGCCGATCGATCGCCGGCGACAACCCGCGAAGGGGCTCGCTGTCAGGCCGCGCGGACTCGGCCGAGCTGCCTTTACTGGCCGGGTGCGTTATGCCCAGCTGTCGACCAGCGGCCCGCCCTGCTCGATCAGGAAGGCCTTGAACGCACGCGCCGCCGGCGCGAGTTTTCTTTGGCGCAGGTGCGTCACATACCAGTGGCCGACGATCGGCAGGCCGATGACATCGACCAGTGCCAGGTGGCCGGCCGCCAGTTCGTGGCGCACCGTGCGCAGCGACAGGAAACTGAGCCCCATGCCGGCCATCACGGCCTGCTTGATGGTTTCGTTGCTGGGCATTTCCATCACCGCCCGCACCGGCACGTCGTGTTGTGCGAACAGCCGCTCCATCGCCGCGCGCGTGCCCGAGCCCGGTTCGCGCACCACGAACGGGCAATCGGCCAACTGATCGAACTGCACCCGTTTGCGGCGCGACAGCGGATGCCTGGGCGCGCACAGGATCGCCTGCGGGTTGGTGGCAAACGAGGTGGCTTCGCAATCGAGTTCCTTCGGTGCGCGCCCCATCATGACCAGGTCGACTTCGTTGCGCGACAACATGCCCAGGATGTTTTCGCGGTTGTCGATGCGCAGCGATACGTCGATGCCGGGCAGCAGCTTGGCAAACTGCACCAGCAGCATCGGAACGAAGTACTTGGCGGTGCTGACGACGGCCAGCTCGATATGCCCCTTCTTCAGGCCCGCGTGTTCGGCCATCGTGGCTTCGAGATCCTTGAAATGGCCCACGGCGGCGATCGCATGCGCCAGAAATTCCTGACCCGCGCCGGTGAGCTGGATGTTGCGCCCCAACGGTTCTATCAGCGGCAGGCCGAAGGCGTCTTCGAGCTGGCGGATCTGCATCGACACCGCGGGCTGGGTCACGAACAGCCGCTCGGCCGCCTTCGACACCGATTTTTCACGCGCCACTTCGATGAAGGTCAGGACTTGCTTGAAGGTGTAGTTGCGCATTCGTTCGGTGGTTGGTTTACAAATCAGGTAAAGCTGATGAATCAGGAAACATATGTGATTGGAGTTTATGTGATTTGGAAACTAGAGTACATCCGTGCCGACCAACAAATCACTACCTTCCACCAGCTTTGCAGGGACCCCCGGCAGGTTGCGCGCACTCATCTTCGATGTCGACGGCACGCTGGCCGACACCGAGTCGGTCCATCTGGCCGCGTTCAACCAGGCCTTCGCGCAGTTCGGCCTCGACTGGCACTGGGACGAGGCGTTGTACACCCGGCTGCTCGATGTCTCGGGCGGCAAGGAGCGTATCCGGCATTACTGGCATATGGCGCAGCCGCAACTGCGCGAAGTCGCCGGCATGGCGATGCAAGAAACGATCGGCCGGCTGCACGAACTCAAGACCGCGGCTTATGAAGCCGCGGTGCGTGGCGGCGGCCTCGTTTTGCGGCCGGGCGTGTTGCCGCTCATACACGAGGCGCTGGCGCACGGGTTGCGGCTGGCCATCGCCACCACCACGTCCCCGGTCAACATCGCCGCGCTGCTAGGGCGCGCCATCGGGCCGGACTGGCGGCAGCACTTTGCCGCCATCGGCGACGCCTCCAATGCGCCGATCAAGAAGCCGCACCCGCAGGTGTACCTGAACATGCTGGCGGCATTACAACTGGAGCCGGCCGCCTGCCTGGCGTTCGAGGACTCCAGCAACGGGCTGCAGGCGGCATCCGCCGCTGGCCTGGCCACCATCATCACACCCACGCATTTCACGGCGACGCACGATTTCGGCGCGGCGTTGCGCGTGTTGCCGGACCTTGGCGCGGTGGACCTGGCGCAGCTGCGCAGCTGGCATGGCGCAGGCCTGCAAGCGGCTGCGCCGGTGCCGCACGGCACCGGCGCGTCGCGCCTGATGGGCTGACAACTCGCCCACAGCCGGAATACCGCCATGAACGATTCCCTTGCCGCTGCTTGGCCGATCCGCCTGGCGCCGTCGATCCTGTCGGCCGACTTTTCCCGACTGGGCGAAGAGGTGCGCGCGATCGAGGCGGCCGGGGCGGACCTGGTGCATTTCGACGTGATGGACAACCATTACGTGCCCAACCTCACGATCGGGCCGCTGGTCTGCGAGGCGATCCGGCCGCACGTCAGCATCCCGATCGATGTGCACCTGATGGTGGAGCCGGTGGATGCGTTGATCCCGTTGTTTGCCAGCGCGGGCGCCAACATCATCAGCTTCCACCCCGAGGCCTCGCGCCACGTGGACCGCAGCCTGTCGCTGATCCGCGAGCTTGGCTGCAAGGCCGGCCTGGTGCTCAACCCGGCGAGCACCGTTGATTGGCTGGAGCATGTGATGGACCGGCTCGACATCATCCTGTTGATGGGCGTGAACCCGGGTTTCGGCGGCCAGAAGTTCATCCCGTCCACGCTGGACAAGTTGCGGCTGGTGCGCCGGCGCATCGACGAGCACCAGGCGCGCGGCGGCCAGCCGATCTGGCTCGAAGTCGATGGCGGCGTGAAGCTCGACAACATCGCCGACATCGTGCGCGCCGGCGCCGACACCTGCGTGGCCGGCAGCGCCGTGTTCGGAGCGCCCGACGCCGACGCCAGTTACCACGGCGTGATGCGCCGGCTGCGCCACAACGCCCGCTCCGGCGGGCGGCTCGCCGCCTGAGCCGGCGCCCCTGTGCGACAACCCAAGCGAGAACACCATGCCCCTGTCCCACCGATCCACCCTGACCCAGTTCCTGATCGAAGAGCGGCGCCGGTTCCCGAGCGCCAGTGGCGATTTCAACAGCCTGATCCTGGACGTGGCACTGGCCTGCAAGGCGATCGCGCGGGTGGTGGCCTTTGGTGAACTCGGCGGCGGAATGGGAAACCACGGGGCGGACGCGCATGGCGGCGGCGGATCGGTCAACGTGCAAGGCGAGACGCAGAAAAAACTCGACGTGCTCAGCAACGAGATCTTTGTGCGCCGCAACGAATGGAGCGGCCACCTCGGTGGCATGGCGTCGGAGGAGATGGAAGGGCCGCACCAGATTCCCGCCAGGTACCCGCGCGGAAAATACCTGCTGGTGTTCGATCCGCTCGATGGTTCGTCCAACATCGATGTCAACCTGTCGGTGGGAAGCATCTTTTCGGTGTTGCGCGGGCCGCAGCAGTTGATCGACAGCGGCCGCGACGCTGTCGAGGCGGATTTCCTCCAGCCCGGCACCGAGCAGGTGGCCGCAGGCTACGCGTTGTACGGGCCGACCACGATGCTGCTGTTGACCGTGGGCAATGGCGTCAACGGTTTCACGCTCGACCCGAACCTGGGCGAATTCATGCTGACACACCCGCAGATCCGGATTCCCGCCGACACCCAGGAGTTCGCCATCAACGCGTCCAACAGCCGCTTCTGGGAAGCCCCGGTCAGGCGTTATGTGGACGAATGCCTGGCGGGCAAGACCGGCGCCCGCTGCAAGGACTTCAACATGCGCTGGATTGCGTCGATGGTGGCCGAGGCCCACCGGATCCTGATGCGCGGCGGCGTGTTCCTGTACCCGCGCGACACCAAGGACCCGGCCCGACCCGGGCGTCTGCGGCTGCTGTACGAAGCCAACCCGGTCGGGTTCCTCATCGAGCAGGCGGGCGGGCGCGCCAGTACCGGCCGCCAGCCGGTGATGGAAGTGCAGCCGACGGCGCTGCACCAGCGTATCGGTTTTGTTTTTGGTTCGCGCAACGAGGTCGAGCGCATCGAGCGCTACCACACCGAACCCGCGCCACGCGTGTTCGAAAACCCGCTGTTTGCCGAACGCAGCCTGTTTCGGGACTGAGTACACGCATCACGCCCGCACCTTCCGTCCCGAAATATTTGATCTCCAGGGGAACCCACCATGTCGGAACGACACCCGATCATTTCCATCACCGGCTCGTCCGGCGCCGGCACCACCTCGGTGACGCGCACCTTCGAGAACATCTTTCGCCGCGAGGGTGTCACCGCGGCAGTCATCGAAGGCGACAGCTTCCATCGTTTCGACCGCCACGAAATGAAACGCATGGCGGCGCAGGCGGAAGCCGCCGGCAACAAGAACTTCAGCCACTTCGGGCCGGAGAACAATCTGTTCGCGGAGCTGGCGGAGCTGTTCCGCTGCTACGGTGAAAGCGGCAACGGTCGGCGGCGCAAGTACCTGCACGATGTCGAGGAAGCGGCACCCTATGGGCAGGATCCCGGCACCTTCACGCCGTGGGAGGACCTGCCCGAACACACCGACCTGCTTTTCTACGAGGGGTTGCACGGCGGGGTCGTGACGCCCGAGGTCGACATCGCGCGTTACCCGGACCTGCTGGTCGGGGTGGTGCCGGTCATCAACCTCGAATGGATCCAGAAATTGTGGCGCGACAAGTCCAAGCGCGGCTACTCCACCGAGGCCGTGACCGACACCATCCTGCGCCGGATGCCGGACTACGTGAACTACATCTGCCCGCAGTTCACGCACACGCATGTCAACTTCCAGCGCGTGCCGACCGTCGACACGTCGAACCCCTTCATCGCACGCGACATCCCCGCGCCCGACGAGAGCATGGTCGTGATCCGCTTCGCCAATCCCAAGGGGATCGATTTCCAGTACCTGCGCAGCATGATCAACGACTCGTTCATGTCGCGCGCCAACACCATCGTGGTGCCGGGCGGCAAGATGGAACTGGCGATGCAGCTGATATTCACGCCGTTCGTGTGGCGCATGCTGGAGCGGCGCAAACGCGCGTTGGCCGCCTGAAATACGAACGGTGTTGCCCGCTTGCAGCCACAACACACCGAGGTCGCGGGCCGCCTTCGGCCCATTGCAGTCGTTGGCCACCCCGGCAGAAGTCGCCGTGGCGGCCAAGGCTGTCACGGCGTCCGAGTCCGCCATCCCGGCGCAGGCCGCCATCCACGCCAAGGCTGTCGTCCCGGCGCAGGCCGTCATCCACGCCAAGGCTGTCATCCCGGCGCAGGCCGGGATCCAGGTTGGCGCGTGTGGTGCCCGGATAACGGCGACCCCGCGTCTCGCCAGTCGCTGGCCGCCAAGGTCCCTGGGTGTGGCAGTGCCAGCCTGCACGCCGACGCCGCATGGCGTTCGACCTTGGTCGCGGCAAAGGCGCGTGCGCCCAGGCCGCAGCGCTTCACTGGTGCGGTCGGTGCTGCGCCCGACTGCCCTGCGATGCTCGGTCTTGCGGCCGCGTCGCGGAACTCGCTGCGTTCGCTGCGCTCTCTACGCTCAGACAGCCGCGACGAGAGTG
>JANMYG010000613.1:0-6646 GCA_031381865.1 Betaproteobacteria bacterium
TTTCAAGATCGTGCTGCCGCAGGCGGTCACCGGCATCGCCGCCACCGCGGTGTTCTGCTTCATCACGGCGTGGAACGAATACGCCTTTGCGCTGATGATGACGAACAAGGTCGCGCAGACCGCGCCGCCCTACATCCCGTCACAGCTCGGTTCCGGCCTGACCGACTGGACAGTGATCGCGGCCGGCAGCCTGCTGTTTCTGGTCCCGGTGGCGCTGTTCACGTTCTTCCTGCGCGACCACCTGCTGCGTGGCGTGACCTTCGGCGCCATCCGGCGCTGACATGAGCCGGGCCAGGGCACAGCGGAACACCACGCACCATGTTCAGGACCTACGCCCGCGAACTCGAGTTTTCCAGCATGGTGCTGATGATGCTGGGCATCGCCGCGTTGTGCCAGCCGTGGAGCCTGTGGCTGCACGAATACAGCGTGTCGATGATCATCGTCGGCCTGCTCGCGTTCAACGTGTTCTCGCGCATCGCGCCGCCGCCCCCCGCGCCGCACGACCCGGCCGGGGGTGGCCACTGATGGCCGACATCCAGATCATCGACGCGGACAAGCGCTTTGGAGCCAACCACGTGATCCGCAAGCTGAACCTGCAGATTCGGCACGGCGAATTCGTGGTGCTGCTCGGTCCCTCGGGCTGCGGCAAGACCACCACGCTGCGGGCGATCGCCGGGCTGGAGAGCATCGATTCTGGCGAGATCCGCATCGGCGAGCGGCGCGTCGACCAGTTGCCCCCGCAGCAGCGCGACACTGCATTCGTGTTCCAGCTGTATTCGCTGTATCCGCACCTGAGCAGTTTCGACAACATCGCCTTTCCACTGCGCGCCGCCAAGATCGGCGAGGCAGAAGTCCGGCGGCAGGTCAACGATGTGGCGAAGGTGCTGCGCATAACGCACCTGCTCGGCAAGCGCCCGTCCGCGCTGGCGGGTGGCGACATGCAGCGTGTGACCATCGGGCGCGCCCTGGTGCGCCGGCCCGCGGCGATGCTGATGGACGAGCCCATCGGCGCGCTCGACGCGAAGCTGCGCGAGGAGATGCGCGCCGAACTGCGCCGCCTGCACGTGGAAAACAAGTCGACCACCGTCTACGTGACACACGACCAGGTCGAGGCGATGTCGATGGCCGACAAGATCGGCATTATGCACGACGGCCTGCTGCAGCAGTACGACAGCCCGACCACGGTGTACGACCAGCCGGCCAACCTTTTCGTGGCGCAGTTCGTGGGCAGCCCGATCATGAACGTGGTTGATTGCCAGTGCGAAATCACCAGCGCGGCGGCGTCGATGCGGCTGGCCGGCATGGTCGATGCCTTTGCGCTCGGCCCGCGCGCGGTGGCACAACTGCGCGGCGCGCCGGGCGGCGAGCTGGCGCTGGGCATCCGTCCCGAGGCGGTCGTCGTGGCGCGCGCGCCGGCGCCCGGCGCGGTGCGGGCCCAGGTGCACCTGATCGAGCCAATGGGCGCCTACGACATCGTCGATATCGCGATGGGCCCCGACCACGGCAACGGCGCCGTTCTCAGGGCGCGCACGCCGAGCCAGTTCGTGCGCGCGCAGGGCGACGCCGTGTGGCTGACGCTCGACGACGCGCGGACCCATTTCTTCGACAAGCGCAGCGGCGAACGCGTGCGCCTTGCCGCCTGACGCCATGGCCGCGGTTTCACTGCAGGGCATCCACAAGTCGTACGGCGCGGTCCGGGCCGTCAGCGACCTGTCGCTGGACATCCTCGACCGCGAGTTCTTCGTGTTGCTGGGCCCTACCGGCGCTGGCAAGAGCACCACGCTGCGTTGTATTGCCGGGCTCGAGCAGCCCGAGACCGGCACGATCGCGATCGCGGGCGAGCGCATCAACGAGTGGAGCGCGGCCCAGCGCGATGTGGCGCTGGTGTTCCAGCAGTATTCGCTGTATCCGAACTACACCGTGCGCGAGAACCTGGCGTTCCCGCTCAAGTCCAGGCTGCGCAACTTCACGGCCCAGCAGATCGAGGAGAAGGTGGCGCGCGCCGCCAGCACGGTGCGCATCACGCACCTGCTGGACCGCCGCACCGACCGGCTGTCGGGCGGCGAGATGCAGCGGGTGTCGATCGGGCGCGCGATCGTGCGCGAGCCGCGCGTGTTCCTGATGGACGAGCCGTTGTCCAACCTGGACGCGAAGCTGCGCGAACTGCTGCGCGCCGAACTCAAGGGCCTGCAGCAGCGCCTGGGAACCACGCTGGTGTTTGTCACGCACGACCAGGTCGAGGCGATGACCATGGGCGACCGCATTGGCGTCATCGACCACGGCCGCCTGATCCAGGTCGGCACGCCCTACGAAATCTACAACACGCCGTGCAATACCTTCGTCGCGTCCTTTGTCGGTACCCCGGCGATCAACCTGGTCGACATGCAGGTCGATCTGGAGGCCGGACGCGCCAGCGAGGCCGCGCTTTCGTTTGTGCTCGATGCCGCGCTCGGCCAGCGGCTCGCGGCGCTGCGCCTGCCGCAGGGCGGCAGGCTGCGGGTTGGCGTGCGGCCCGAGAACGTGCGGCTCGACGCCGACGGCCCGATGGCCGGCACCCTCTATGGCGCCGAGCACCACGGCGTCGAGATCGTGGCGATCATCCAGGCCGGCACCCACATGATCCGGGCCACCATTGCCGCCGATACACCTGTCAGCGTGAACCAGCCGGTACGTTTTTCGTTCATGCAGGACAAGCTGCATTTTTTTGACCCGCTGACCGGCGAAAGCCTGCGCCAGCATTAACCGCAGGAGAAGCACCATGGCACAAATGATCGCGACCCACAACTGGATGCGCCCCGAATCGATCAAGCGCACGATCGAACGCATGAAGCAGACCGGCGTCGACGCGCTGGAGATATCGGGCGAGCCCGACCAGTACAACGCGCGCGAAGTCCGCGCCCTGCTCAAGGAGAACGGCCGCACCTGCTGGGGTTCGGTCACCCTGACGCTGGGCGAACGCAACCTGGCCGCCAAGGACATGGCGCAACGCGAGAAGACCGTCGACTACATGAAACGCGTGGTCACGCTGGCCAAGGAGCTCGATGGCCAGATCATCACGATGGTTCCGGCGACGGTGGGCAAGGTGGTGGCGGACGGCACACCCGCGGAAGAGTGGCAGTGGCTGGTGGAAGGCATCAAGGAGGTCTATGCACATGCCGAGAAGGCCGGTATCCGCATCGCCATCGAACCCCTGAACCGCTTCGAGACCTACCTGATCAACCGCGGCGACCAGGCGCTGGCCCTGGCCGACGCCGTGGGTCCGAACTGCGGCGTGTGCCTGGACCTGTTCCACATGAACATCGAGGAGAGCGACATCCACGCCGCGTTTCACAAGTGCAAGGGCCGCATCTACGATGTGCACATCGCCGACAACAACCGCTTTGCGCCCGGCATGGGGACGCTTGATTTCCCGGCGATCGTCAGGACCATCAAGGACACCGGCTACACCGGCGCGCTGACGCTGGAGTTCGTTGCCACGATTGACCGCACGCCCGCGAACCCGTACGGCGAACAGGTCGAAACCAAACCGGTGGACGTGTCGCCCGAGCAGATGAAATTCATCATCGACCACGGCTCGAACCTGCTCAGCGACAAGTTCTACACCGGCCTGTACGAGCAGTCGGTGAAGGTGTTGCGCCCGCTGGTGTAGGCGACCATGCTGTTCGGGAAACTCTTCCACACGGCCATCAGGACAGCCGACCTCGGCGCGACGGTGCGTTTCTACACCGAGGTGCTGGGCATGGTGGTGGCCGAGCGTCCGCCGATCGGTTTTCCGGGCGCCTGGCTCAAGCCGGCCCAGGCCGGCGCCGACGCCATCATCCACGTCTACGCCGGGGACGCGGCCAGGGAGGCCGATGGCAGCGTGCAGACCGGCTCGGCGGCGGTCGACCATGTCTCGGTGGTTTGCCAGGGTTACGGCGAATTCAAGGCGCAGTTCGAAAAGTTCGGCCTCGACTACCGCGAGAACCTGGTGCCGGCCACGCCCTTGTGGCAACTGTTCGTCTATGACCCGAACGGCGTACAACTCGAACTGACCTTCCACAGCGCCGCCGAACGCGAGGCCACGCCGGTGATCGCGCCGCAACGCCTCTATCAGGCGCGCGAACGCTGGTTCCAGAGCGGCTCGTACCGGCAGTTCGCGACCGGCTGAAACCACACTGCGAGGACCTCCGGATGAAGATCACGCGTGTCGAAGCGATCTGGTTGCAGGTGCCGATCCCGCCGGACCAGCAGCACATCAGCGACTTTGGCCGGGCACTCACCTTCGACACCGCCCTGGTCCGGGTCGACACCGACGCCGGTTTCACCGGCATCGGCGAAGCCAAGGTATCGGCCGGCAGCCCGGGCGACTACCACGGCGTGGTCGCCGTCATCAACCACGAGTTCGCGCCGCGCCTGGTGGGTGAGGACCCGCGCAACATCACACGCATCTGGGAGAACCTGTACAGCGGCACGCGCGGCCACTACGCGATAACCCGTGGCCATGTGTTTCCCGCGATGAGCCGCCGCGGGGTATCCATTTCGGCGTTGTCCGGCATAGATATCGCGCTGTGGGACATCCTGGGCAAGTCGCTCGGCGCACCGGTCTGGCAACTGCTCGGCGGGCGCAGGGCCGAGCGCATGCCGGCTTATGCGTCAGGTGGCTGGGCCAGTGCCGCGTTGATCGGCGAGCAGCTCAAGTCCTATGTGGGGAAGGGCGGCTTCGGCGCCGTCAAGATGCGCATCGGTGTCTTCGACGGTTCGCCGCACGCGTCCGCGCGGCGCGTGCTGGCGGCCCGGCAGGCGCTCGGCCCTGAGATCGACCTGATGGTCGATGCACACGGCACCTTCACGGTATCCGAAGCCCGGCAGTTCTGCCACCTGGTGCGCGACTGCGATATCGCCTGGTTCGAGGAACCGGTCACGGCCGACGACAAGGCCGGCCTGGCCGAGGTGCGCCGCGGCACCCACATACCGATCGCCTCCGGCGAGAGCGACTGCACGCGCTTCGACTTCCGCGAGCTGATCGACCTGCGCGCCATCGACATCCTGCAGCCCGACCTGGCCATCTGCGGCGGCATCACCGAAGCCATGCGTATTGCCGCGCTGGCCAGCGCCGCCAACCTGCGCCTGGCGCCGCACCTGTGGGCCGGGGCACCGGCGTTCGCGGCCGGTATGCACGTGGCCGCGGCGTGCCCATGCGCCCATATCCTCGAATACTCGCTCGGCGCCAACCCGATGATCCACGAACTGGTCGAGGAGGACTTTGCGGTCGAGAACGGTACCCTGGCGATTCCCGACCGGCCTGGGCTGGGCATCACAATACGCGATGATTTCGTCGCCCGTTACCGAAAGCACTGATGGCATGGAAGGCCTGGAGCAAACCGCCAAGCTGCTGGAACTGATCCGCGAGCGCGGCTTCGGGCCGGGCGACAAGCTGCCCTCCGAGCGCGACCTCGCGGTGTTGTTTGGCATGAGCCGCAGCGCGGTGCGCGAGTCGCTGATCCGGCTCGATACCCTGCGCATCGTCGAAAGCCGGCCCAAGTCGGGCGTCTACCTGCAGCCCTACGGGGCCGAGCGCAGCATCGAGGCGATGGTGCTGTTCGCCGACACCAATATGCCGCTGACGGCGGCCGAAGTGGCGCAGGCGGTCGAGTTGCGCAGCATCCTGGAGAGCGAGTCGATGCGCCTGGCATGCCTGCGCCGCACCCAGGACGACCTCGACCGGTTGCAGCAGATCCTGCGCGACAGCGAGGCGGCGATGGCGCGCGGCGAGACGCTGGCCGAGTTCGATCCGCTGTTCCACAAGGCGATCGTCGCGGCGACCAAGAACGACGTGTTGCTGCGCTTCATCAACGTGTTCTACCTGATGTCGCGCAAGCGCCGCCTGGTGTACTTTCACGAGCCCGACCAGAGCCGGCGCTCGCATCTGCAGCACCTGAAGTTGTACGGCGCGATCGAGGCGCAGGACGCCGACCTCGGGCAGCGCCTGCTGCGCCGCCACCTCAAGGGTGTGGACGCCTATTTCCGCATGTTCTTCTCGGAGTTGCAGCAGGACACCGCTGCGGCCCGCGTGCGCCGCAAGCCGGCCGCCAGCCGCGGTGCGAAACCGGCCGCGAATACGCAGCCCGGGCGTTGACATGCCGCTGCCGGCGCGCATCCTGCTGACACAGCCGATCCACCGGCAGGCGCAGGCCCGGCTGGCCGAGCTCGGCGAGGTGGTGGTGGCGCCCGACACCTCGCAGGACACGTTGCGCCGCTGCGCCGCTGGCTGCGCGGTGGTGGTGGTGCGGGCCCAGTTGCCCGACGATATATTCACCGCCGCGCCCAGCCTGGTGGGCGCGGTGCGCCACGGCGCCGGCGTCGACATGATCCCGATTGCTGCCGCCACCGAACACGGGGTGCTGGTGGCGAACGTGCCGGGCGTGAACGCCCCTGCCGTGGCCGAACATGTGCTGCGCAGCATGCTGGCGCTGGCCCGCTGCAGCGCACCCATGGCAGCGCGCCTGCAGTCGCGCAGTGCCGGATGGGCGCGCGCGCGCGCTTTCGCCGACGCCGGTTTCGAGCTGCACGGCCGCCATGTCGGCCTGGTCGGATTCGGCCACGTCGGCCGCGCGATTGCGCGCCTGTGCGGCCCTGGGCTGGGGATGCAGGTGTCGGCCCATAC
>JANMYG010000642.1:0-4510 GCA_031381865.1 Betaproteobacteria bacterium
TTCACGTCGCCCATCTGCACCTGGCCCACGAGCGCGCCCAGGCCGTATCCAAAGGCCACCAGCGATCAACGGGTCGGCAATGTTGCCCATGATGCTGGGAATGGCCAGCTTGCGCCACACCAGCAGGTTGCGCAGGAACACCGGCCAGAAACGCAGCGAAACGCGCGGTGCGCGCCAGATCGTTGCCGCCGCGCTGCCGCGCGCTTCGGTGCCGGCCATCATCCGTCCTCCCTGATCTGGCGGCCGGTGAGCTTGAGGAACAAGTCCTCCAGGTTGGCGGGCCGGTGCAGGGTGCGCAGTTGCGGCCAGGCCGACAGCGCTTCGAGCAGCTGGCGCGCGTCCTGGGTATAGAAGAACACGGTCTCGCCACTGAGCTCGACGCGCGCCGCCAGCGCCTTGAGCGGTGACTCGACCAGCGCCGTGGCGCCCGCGCCGTAGACCTCGACCACGTCGGGCTCCAGGTGCTGCGCGATCAGTGCGCGCGGGCTACCCTCGGCGATCTTGCGCCCGTGGTCCAGCACCAGCAGGCGCGAACAAAGGCGCTCGGCCTCGTCCATGAAATGGGTTGTCAGCAGGATCGACTTGCCCTGCTGCAGCAGCACCTGCAGGCGCTCCCACATCAGGTGGCGCGCCTGCGGGTCGAGCCCGGTGGTCGGTTCGTCGAGCAACAGCAGCTGCGGGTCGTTCACGAGCGCGCGCGCCAGGCTCAGGCGGCGCTTCATGCCGCCCGACAGTTCGCCCGGCTTGGCGCGCGATTTGTGCGACAGCGAGGCAAACTCCAGCAGCGCCGGAATGCGCTGGCGGATCTGCGCGTCGCGCATGCCGAAGTAGCGGCCATACACCAGCAGGTTCTCGGCGCAGCTGAAATCCGGGTCCAGCGTGTCGAGCTGGCTCACCACACCCAGCCGCGCCTTGATCGCCATCGCGTCGCCCGGCATGCCCAGGCGCGCCGCCCCCGGGCCGTCCAGCGCATAACTGATCTGCCCCGCGTCGGGTGTGCTCAGGCCCAGGCACATGCGGATGGTGGTGGTCTTGCCGGCGCCATTGGGGCCGATGACGCCCAGGCACTCGCCGGCCGCGATCGTGAACGACAGGTCCTGCACCACCGTGCTCTGGCCGTAACGCTTGCTCAGGTGCTCGACCGACAGCAGCCGCTCGGCCGCCGGCTGCAGCGCCATCACTGGAACGCGACCTCCGCAAAACTGCGCAGCTTGCGGCTGTGCAGCTGGTCCACGCCGAGTTCGCGCAGCAGCTCGATGGCCCGGATGCCGATGCGCAGGTGCTGGTCCACGCGTTCGCGGTAGAAGTGGTCGGCCATGCCGGGCAGCTTGATCTCGCCGTGCAGCGGCTTGTCGCTGACGCACAGCAGCGTGCCGTAGGGCACCCGGAACCGGAAACCGTTGGCCGCGATGGTGGCGCATTCCATGTCCAGCGCCACCGCGCGGCTCTGGCTGAAGCGCCGCTGCGGCCCGTTGTCGGGCAGCAGTTCCCAGTTGCGGTTGTCGGTGCTGGCGACCGTGCCGGTGCGCATCACGCGCTTGAGCTCGGGCCCCTGCATCTGCGTCACGTCGGCCACCGCCTGCTCCAGCGCCACCTGGATCTCGGCCAGCGCCGGGATCGGCACCCACAGCGGCAGCTCTTCGTCCAGCACGTGGTCTTCGCGCACATAACCGTGCGCAAGCACGTAGTCGCCCAGGTTCTGCGTGTTGCGCAAGCCGGCGCAGTGGCCCAGCATGATCCACGCATGCGGACGCAGCACCGCGATATGGTCGGTGATGTTCTTCGCGTTGGCCGGGCCGACGCCGATGTTGACCATCGTGATGCCACTGCGGTCCGCGCGCAGCAGGTGGTATCCGGGCATCTGCGGCAGGCGCAGCGGCTCGGCGCCGAACTGGTCGCCCGGCTGCTGGCCCAGGCCGACGCGCCGGGTCACCATGTTGCCAGGCTCGACGAAGGCGATGTAGTCGCTGTTCGGGTCCTGCATCTCCTGGCGGCCCAGGCGCACGAACTCGTCGATGTAGAACTGGTAGTTCGTGAACAGCAGGAAATTCTGGAAGAACTCGGGCGCGGTGCCGGTGTAGTGGCGCAGCCGGTGCAGCGAATAGTCGACCCGCGGCGCGGTGAACAGCGCCAGCGGCTGCGGCTCGCCGGCGCGCGGCTCGAAAGTGCCGTTGGCGATGCCGTCGTCCATGGCCGCGAGGTCGGGCAGGTCGAACGCGTCGCGCATCAGCTGGCGCCGCTCGGCGCTCAGGCTGACTTCGATGTGGTCGTTTTCGGCAAACGAGAAATGCACCGGGATCGGTTGTGCGCTGACGCCGACCTCGAGTTCGACGTTGTGGTTCTTCCGCAGCAGGGCGAACTGCTCGAGGTAGTAGTCGCCGTACAGGTCGGGCCGTGTCAGGGTGGTCTCGAAGCGGCCCGGGCCGGCCACGAAGCCGTAGCTCAGGCGCGCGCTGTCGCCGCTGCTGGCGCGCGCCACCGTATCGGTCTGCACCCGCACGAACGGGTAACAGGCCCGCACATGGCCGGGCAGCACATCACCTGCGACATAACGCTGCATCGCCTTGCGCAGATGCGCCAGGCTGGCGTCGTAGATCCGGCGCGCCTGCGCCAGTGCAGCGGCGGGCTCGGTGAAACGCGCGGTGGCGATCGGGGGGGGAAGGTAAGCCATGGCCGTATTGTCCACATTGGCGCCGGCGGCAGCCCTGAGGCGCGCTTCGGGTAGAGTCATGCGCAGCATCGGACGGCCGCGACCGGCGGCCGCCGCGGCGCCGCCCGACCCGCACCTGCGCCAGGTGCCGTTACTTTCAGGAGTTCCCCAATGACCGCTGGCAGGACCTGGCTCAGTCGCGGCTTCATCATCGCCGGCAGCCTGCTGCTGGGGCTGGTCGTGGTGGCCATCATCGCGCTGCTCGCGCTGGGCATACCGCGCAATGCCGCCGGCATGGCGGCCAAGGGCATTTGTTCGGCCGCTTTCGTAGCCGGCCGGCCGCCGCACAACCTGCTGGCCGACGAAGTGCTGCCAGCCAGTCCGGCGCTGGTCCCGATCAGCGTGACGGTCGACCAGGCCGACCACAGCGCGACGGCGCGCTTCGCCGGCCTGTTCGCGCGCCAGGCCCGGCTGTTGCCGGGGCGGGGTTGTGTGCTCGATGTGGATGCGGCGCGCCCGTCGGCGGCGGCAGCGGCAACGGCGGCTGCGCCGGCGACGCCACGCACCGCTGCGCAACGCGCGCTGGCCTGGCCGCAGGGCGAGGCAGCGCTGGCGCCGTCGGAGTGGGGCGCCGGTGTGGATGCCCAGGCCCTGCAGCAGCTGGCGCAGGACGCTTTCACGGGGGCCGGCGACCCGCAGGCCGCCAATGCCCGGGGTATTGCCATCGTGCACAAGGGCCGCCTGCTGGTGCTGCGCACGGCGCCCGGTTTCGACGCCGGCACCGCGCTGCACGGCTGGTCGATGACCAAGACCGTGCTGGGCATGCTGACCTACAAGCTGGCGGCCGAGACCGGGCTGGGGCTCGACACGCCGGTGGTGGACGCGTTCCCGAAGCAGCGCGAGCCGGCCTGGGTGGCAAGCTGGCGCGGCGACGCGCGCAAGTCGATCAGGCTGTCCGACCTGCTGTACATGCGCGACGGTCTGGCCAGCACCGAGGACTACGACCCCTGGGGTTCGGTACCGCGCATGTTGTGGGGCCAAACCGACGCCGCCGCATTCGCGGCGGCCGCGACCCCCGAAGCCGCGCCAGGCCAGCGCTGGCGTTACCTGAGCCAGACCGCCAACCTGATGGCGGCGGTCGACCGCGCGCGGTTTGCGAGCGACGCCGAGTACTGGGCCTACCCGGCCAGGGCCCTGTTCGGTCCGATCGGCGCCCACACCGCCGTGCTGGAGACGGATACGGCCGGCAACTGGGTCGGCTCGTCGTATCTGTGGGCCAGCGTGGGCGACTGGGCGCGCCTGGGCCAGCTCATGCTGTCGGACGGGCGCTGGGACGGGCAGCAGGTGTTGCCAGCGGGCTGGCTCAATCTTGCGGCGACCCGGTCGACGGCAACCGGCGAGGGGCGCGGTTATGGCGCGCACAGCTGGCGCATCGGCGACCCCGATGAAGGCGAATGCAAGGGCTACGGCCTGCCGGTGGACACCCTGGCGATGAGTGGCCACTGGGGCCAGGTGGTGGCGATGGTGCCCTCGCGCGACGCTGTTATCGTTCGACTGGGATGGACCTTCAGGCGCAAGCAATTCGACAGTTGCGCCTTCGTCGCCGCGGCGCTCAAGGCGCTGCCGCATTAACCAGACACGGGCCGCGCCCGCCGCGCCGCGGCGGGGCGGGCCCGCAACTTCAGGAGCAGACAATGGATCTCGGTATCACTGGCCGGTGGGCGCTGGTATGCGGCGCCAGCAAAGGCCTGGGCCTGGGCTGCGCGCAGGCGCTGGTGCAGGAGGGTGTCAACGTGCTGATCGTCGCGCGGGGTGCCGAACAGCTTGAAAAATCCACTACAGATTTGATAGCTGGTTACG
>JANMYG010000664.1:0-3716 GCA_031381865.1 Betaproteobacteria bacterium
TCCCTCGCCGGGGCGACCGAGCCCAGCGCCACGCTGCAGGCCTTTGCGCCGCCACCGGCGGCCGCCGCCGAGTGGCAGCTGTTCGCCGCCCTGTACGCGGCGTTGCGGCGGCCCGACCTGCGCTGGCCCGCGGACCTCGACCTGGTGCAGGCCTGGTACCTGCCGCAACTCGAGCGTATCCACGACGACGCGCCGGCCCGCCGCCTGGATGTGTCGCAACTGCTGCGGCTGGCCGGCAGTTATGCGTCGCGCGAGCGGTTCCTGGCCGAGTTGACGCTCGACCCGCCGCAAAGCACCAGCGACGAGGCCGGGGCGCCGCACCTCGACGAGGACTACTGCATCCTGTCGACCATCCATTCGGCCAAGGGGCAGGAGTGGAAGTCGGTGTTCGTGCTCAACGTGGTCGACGGTTGCATCCCGTCCGACATGGCCACCGGCAGCGCGGCCGATATCGACGAGGAGCGCCGCTTGTTGTACGTCGCCATGACGCGGGCCCGGGAACACCTGCACCTGATGCTGCCGCAGCGCTTTTACGTGACGCAGCAAGCCCACTACGGAGACCGCCACATCTACGCCGGCCGCTCGCGATTCATCACCGACGCGATGCTCGGCCAGTTCGAGCAGTGTGTGTGGCCACCGAGCGCGCCGGCCGCGATGCAGGCGCCGGTGGCGCCCGCCGCGCCGGTGCTGCAGGTGCAGGAGCGCGCACGCAACCAGTGGCGCTGACGGAACAATTCACGGCGCTTATTCGATGGTGGCCGGCGGGGGCCGTCTGGACAATCTGCTGCGCAGATAGCCGGGCCCAAGCGCATCGCCCGGCTATTGCACAGCACGCCCCGGTCCAACAACAAGCAAGGAAACAACGTGGCCCTCTCGGATATTGAAATCGCCCAGGCAGCAACACTCAAGCCCATCGTGCAGCTGGCACAGGACCGGCTCGGCATTCCATTGGAAGCTTTGGAGCCTTATGGCCATTTCAAGGCCAAGATCGACCTGGCCTGGCTGAACCAGCAGACCGGGCCGAACGGCAAGTTGATCCTGGTGACGGCGATCAGCCCGACACCGGCCGGTGAAGGCAAGACCACCACCACGGTGGGTCTGGGCGACGCGTTGAACCGCATCGGCAAACGCGCCGTGATCGCGCTGCGCGAGCCGTCGCTGGGACCGGTGTTCGGCATGAAGGGCGGCGCGGCGGGGGGCGGTTACGCGCAGGTGGTGCCGATGGAAGACATCAACCTGCATTTCACGGGCGATTTCAACGCCATCGCGCTGGCGCACAACCTGCTGGCCGCGCTGATCGACAACCATATCCACCACGGAAACACGCTGCGTTTCGACTTCCGCCGCGTGGTGTGGCGTCGCGTGATGGACATGAACGACCGGGCGCTGCGCTCCACCGTGATTTCGCTCGGCGGCCCCGGCAACGGTTTCCCGCGCGAAGACGGCTTCGATATCGTGGTGGCGTCCGAAGTGATGGCGATCTTCTGCCTGGCAACCTCGCGCAAGGACCTGAAGGCGCGCCTGGGCAACATCATCGTCGGATACACGCGTGACCTGGCCCCCATCCGGGCCAGCGACCTGCAGGCGCAGGGCGCCATGGCGGCGCTGCTCAAGGACGCCATCAAGCCCAACCTGGTGCAGACGCTGGAGAACAATCTGGCCATCATCCATGGCGGCCCCTTTGCCAACATCGCGCACGGCTGCAACACCGTGACCGCGACCCTGGCCGCGCTCAAGCTGGGTGAATACGTGGTGACCGAAGCCGGCTTCGGCGCCGACCTGGGCGCCGAGAAGTTCATCGACATCAAGTGCCGCAAATCCGGATTGCGGCCCGATGCGGCCGTGGTCGTGGCGACGCTGCGCGCCCTCAAGCACCACGGCGGTGTCGATGCCAGGGACCTCAACACGCCCAACCTGGCGGCGCTCGAAAAGGGGCTGCCGAACCTTGAGCGGCATGTGGACAACATCCGCCACCACTACGGTCTGCCATGTGTCGTGTCGATCAACCACTTCACCTCGGATACGCAGGAAGAACTCGACCTGCTGCGCCGCCACATGGACCGCCAGGGCGTGCCGGTGGTGGTGGCGCGGCACTGGGCCGACGGCTCCAAAGGCGCCGAGGAACTGGCGCATATCGTGGTCAGGCTGGCCGAGTCCGGCACCGCCAACATGCGCTACGTGTACGAGGACCAGGACAGCCTGTGGGACAAGATGAAGGCGATCGCCACCAAGGTCTATGGCGCCGCCGACATCTCGGCCGACTCGGCCGTGCGCGCCAAAATCGCGAAGCTGCAGCACGACGGATTCGGCCACTACCCGGTGTGTGTGGCCAAGACCCAGTACTCGTTCTCGACCGATCCCAGGCTGCGTGCCGCACCGTCGGGCCACATGGTCAACATCCGCGAAGTGCGGCTGGCCGCGGGGGCCGAGTTCGTGGTGATGATCTGCGGCGACATCATGACCATGCCCGGGCTGCCGAAGGAGCCGGCATCGGCGCGTATCGACATCGACGACGACGGGAAGATTTCGGGCCTGTTCTAGTTCGGCGCGCGACGCAAGGGCAACCCGGTTTGTCCTTGATCTGCATCATTTTCAAAGTGGCGGGGGGTCCATAAGCTTCAAGGCAAAAGCGAATGGAACCCATGACAACAAGACCAGACCCCCGCCCGAAGCTGCTCCCCTGTCTCGTTGGCCTGTGCTGCGGCCTGGGCGGCACAGGCCACGCCCAAACCGCCGTGCCGGTGGCGGTCGTCACCTTGCCGGTGGTGGTGGTCAGCGGCACCCGCGACGAACGCAACCGCGACGACCTGCCGTTTTCCGTCGATGCCATCGGCGCCAGCGCAATGGAGGAGTCGCAGGTCCGCGATATCCGCGACCTCGCGAAGGACCTCCCCAATGTGTCGGTCAAACGCGCCCCGGCGCGATTCAGCGTCACGGGCCGAGGCAATCCCGTGGGTGGGGACGGCAATGCCGGCTTCAGCATCCGTGGCCAGGGCGGCAACCGCGTGACGATGCTCAGCGACGGTATCCGCCTGCCGCGCAGTTATGTCAACGGCAGCAACGCCTTCGGCCGCGACACCGTGGCGCTCGAGTTGTTCAAGCGCATCGAGATCGTGCGCGGTCCGACTTCGGTGCTGTACGGATCGGACGGCCTGGCCGGCCTGGTCAATTTCATCACCTACGAGCCCGCCGATTTCCTGTCCGCTGCCAGCGGTGAAGCCCGTCCCATGGGCGGCAAGGCGTGGCTGGCGTACGACGGCGATGACGACGGTCGCACGGTGGGTGGCACGGTCGCGGGGCGCGCCGGCGCGAGCGTGCAGTGGCTCGTGAGCGCCGCCACGCACCGCTCCGGCGCGCTGCACAACATGGGCAGCAACGACGCGGACAACGTCGAGCGCACGACGCCGAATCCCCAGTCCGGGCGCGCCAACGCGTTGCTGGGCAAGCTGGTGCTGAGCCCGGACAGCGCGCAGCGCCATGTGCTCACGCTGGAGCATGTCGACAGGGACGGCGATTTCAACCTGCTGTCCAACCGCGCCAAGCCACCCTATACCGGCACCGCGGCCCAGATCGCGGCCCTGGTCGTCGACGAGCGCGCAACCAAGACCATGGAGCGCAACCGACTGACCTGGGTCGCGCGTTACAAGCTCGACGCCGCTGCCGCCGACAACCTGCAGACCGTGCTGGCCTGGCAACGCAACGCGGCGCTCGACGAT
>JANMYG010000720.1:0-2859 GCA_031381865.1 Betaproteobacteria bacterium
ACTGGGACCGAACTCAATTTCGAGCGACAGCAGCGGCAGCCCGAGCGCCTGCGCCGTGCCGGCTACCACGCCACCTTCATGTGCCGGCCGCCCTTCCCCAACATCATGTCCAGCGGCTGGCACCTGCACCAGTCGCTGCTGGACCTGAACAACGGGCACAACGCCTTCACGCGCGACGCAGCGGCGCCGGGCGCGTCCAGCGCCGACGCGCAATTTGTGTTGTCGGCGACCGGCGAAAACTACCTCGCCGGATTACTCGCGCACGCTGGTGGGATGGCCGCCTTCTGTACGCCCACAGTCAATGGTTACGGCCGTTTTCGTCCACACGCACTGGCGCCGATGGCAGTGTCGTGGGGGCGCGACAACCGCGGCGCGATGTTGCGCGTGATCGGCACCAACACCACGGGCGCGGACGGGTACATGGGCGACCCGTCGGCCCGCGTAGAAAACCGCATCGGCGAACCCGCCGCCAACCCGTACCTGTACATGGCCGCCCAGATCTACGCGGGGCTCGATGGCATCACGCGCCGACTGAAGGCACCTGCCGCCACCGACCGCCCCTACGACGCAGGCAACTCGCCGTTGCCCTCCAGCCTTGGCGCGGCACTGGCCGCATTGCGCGCCGATCGCGTGCTCACCGAGGGATTCGGCGCCAGCTTCGTCGACTACTTCTGCACCCTCAAGCAAAGTGAACTCGACCGCCACGCAATCGCGCAGGACCAGCACGACTGGGAGCGCCGCGAATACTTCA
Source organism: Betaproteobacteria bacterium (assembly GCA_031381865.1). Taxonomy (GTDB): domain Bacteria; phylum Pseudomonadota; class Gammaproteobacteria; order Burkholderiales; family Burkholderiaceae_C; genus CAISIP01. The sequence goes on from JANMYG010000720.1 coordinate 752, forward strand.
GCCGGTATTAGCAGCCCTGCCGCGCAGGCGCGGCGGGCGGGTTTTCGGCACGCCATGGAGGCACCTGCAGTTTGGTCGTAGACTCCCGGACACCGCCTGCAACCTCGACCCGCAACGATGCCAGCCAACCCCATCCTCTCCTCCCACTCCCTCGGTTTCCAGTGGCCGACCCTGGACCCGTTCCTGTTTTGCGTCCACCACGACGACAGCTACCCGCGCGGTAATGCTTCCCTGGGGCCGGATGCCTCTCTCGCCGGTCGCGATCTCGGACAGGACTTCGCCGGCAAGGACGGCTGGCGCATGTACCACGGCATGACGGTGCCGGGTTTTCCGTCGCACCCGCACCGCGGCTTCGAGACCGTCACCATCGTGCGCGAAGGCCTGATCGACCATTCGGACTCGCTTGGCGCCACGGCGCGATTTGGCGGCGGTGATGTCCAGTGGCTGACCGCCGGGCGCGGCATCGTGCACGCCGAGATGTTTCCGCTGCTGGACCCGAGCCAGCCGAACCGGCTCGAGTTGTTCCAGATCTGGTTGAACCTGCCTGCCAGCCACAAGATGGTGGAACCCCGCTTCGCCATGTTCTGGTCCGAACAGGTGCCACACCACGTGTTCACCGACGCCAACGGCGCGACCACCGAAGTCGCCTGTATTGCCGGCGCGCTGCGCGACCCGAACGCGGTCGCGCCGTTGCCGCCGCCGCCGGACTCGTGGGCGGCGCAGGACCGCGCGGACGTCGCGATCTGGACCCTCAAGATGGCGGCGCACGCACGCTGGACGCTGCCCGCCGCCAGTGGCACGGGAACCCGGCGCAGCGTCTATTTCTTCAAGGGCCGCACCCTTGCGGTCGGCGCGCAGCCGGTCGGCGGACATGCCGCAATGGAACTGCGTTGCGGCGAGGACGTAGAACTCGTCAACGGCGCCGAAGCGGCCGAGTTGCTGGTGCTGCAAGGGCGCCCGATTGCCGAGCCGGTGGCCCAGTACGGACCGTTCGTGATGAACAGCGAGGCCGAAATCCACCAGGCCATTGCCGACTACCGGCGCACGCAGTTCGGCGGCTGGCCCTGGCCCGACGACGCCCCGGTGCACGGAAAACAGATCCGCCGCTTCGCCACCCATGCCGATGGCACCACGGAAACCCTGCCGATCCAAGAACGCAACCTGGAACCCAGCCCATGATTCTCGAAATTGCCGACATCCGCATCCACCCGGCCCAGAACGCCGCGTTCGAGGAAGCCATAGAACGCGGCGCCAGGACCGTGATCCGCAACGCCAAGGGGTTCCAGGGCTACAAGGTGAACCGCGGCATCGAGAGCCCGCAGCGTTATGTGCTGCAGATCTTCTGGGACAGCCTGGAGGACCATACGGTGGGGTTCCGCACGTCGGACTTGTTCACGCAATGGCGCGCCATCGTGGGCCCGTTTTTCGCCACGCCGCCGAGCGTCGAACACTTCGAGCTGGTCACCAAATCCGCCTGACGCAGCCGCGCCGGGCTTGTTCAGCAACCCCGTCCGGCGCCTGGCGTGCCGGTCCTTGACACAGAAACGGAGTTCCCATGGGTTTCGTATTTCAACCTGCGCCAGTGGTATCGGTTCCGGTGCTGGGCAGCACCGAGCGGTTTCCGGTGCACCGCATCTACTGTGTCGGGCGCAACTACGAGGAGCACGCCAAGGAGATGGGATTCACCGGCCGCGAGCCACCCTTTTTCTTCCTCAAGCCGGCCGACGCGGTGGTGGTGGTTCCAGCCGGAGAAACCGCCACCATTGCCTACCCCAGCCTGACCAGGAACCTGCACCATGAAATCGAGCTGGTGGTGGCCATCGGCACCGGTGGCAGGAACATCCTTGCTGCCGATGCCGGCAAACACATCTTCGGTTATGCCGTGGGGCTGGACATGACGCGGCGCGACCTGCAGAACGACATGAAAAAACAGGGCCGCCCGTGGTGTATCGGCAAGGCGTTCGACCACTCCGCACCGATCGGCCCGATCACCCCCGCGGCAGTCGCCGGTGCAGTAGCGCAGGCGGAGATTTCGCTGCAGGTCAACGGCCAGGACCGGCAACGCAGCCTGGTCTCCAAGCTGATCTGGAACATCGGCGAAACCATCG
>JANMYG010000723.1:0-1983 GCA_031381865.1 Betaproteobacteria bacterium
GATGGTGCCGGCGTAGTCGGCCAGCACTTCCTGCAACAGGTCGAGCGTCTCCAGGTCGAGATCATTGGTTGGCTCGTCCAGCACCAGCAGGTTGGATTTTTTCGCGAGCGCACGCGCCAGCATCAGCCTTCCGCGTTCACCGCCAGACAGCGCGCCAACGGGTGTGCGGGCCTGTTCCGGCACGAACAAGAAATCCTTCATGTAGCCGATGACGTGGCGCGGTGTGTCGCCGACGAACACGGTATCGCCGCGCCCGCCGGTCAGCGTGGCGGCGAGGGTCGCATCAGGGTCCAGACTTTCGCGCCGCTGGTCCAGGCTCACCATCTGCAACCCCGATCCGAGCCGCACTGCGCCGGAATCCGGCGCCAGCGCACCGGTCAGCAGGTTGAGCAGCGTTGTCTTTCCCGCGCCGTTGGGTCCGACGACGCCGATGCGGTCGCCGCGCAGGATGCGCGTGGAAAAATCCTCCCCGACAGGCGCGCCGCCACCACCCTTGGTGACGCCCTCGGCCGCGATCACCAGGGTGCCGGAACCATCGCCCTCGGCCGCGCCTAGGCGCACGCGGCCGGCCGCTTCCACGCGTTCGCGCCGACGCTTGCGCAGTTCGTGCAGTCCGGCGAGCCGCTTGACGTTGCGCTTGCGCCGCGCGGTGACGCCGTAGCGCAGCCAATCCTCCTCACGCGCGATCTGGCGGACGAGCTTGTGGGCCTCGGATTCCTCCTGCTCCAGCACCTCGTCGCGCCAGGTCTCGAACTGCGAAAAACCGCGTTCCAGGCGTCGCGTGGTGCCGCGATCGAGCCACACCATGGCGCGCGACAGGTTTTCCAGGAACCGCCGGTCATGGCTGATCAACACCAGCGCGGACCGCATCGCGGCGAGTTCCGCTTCCAGCCATTCGATCGCCGGCAGGTCGAGATGGTTGGTGGGCTCGTCCAGCAGCAGGATATCGGGTGCCGGCGCCAACACGCGCGCCAGCGCCGCGCGCCGTGCTTCGCCGCCGGACAGGCGGGCCGGGTCTTCGTCTCCGGTCAGGCCGAGTTGTTCCAGCAGATAATGCGCGCGGTAGGGATCATCGCCGGCGCCGATGCCAGCCTCGACGAAGGCCAGAGTCGTGGTGAAGCCGGTCAGGTCCGGCTCCTGCGGCAGGTAGCGGATGGTGGCGCCAGGCTGCGCGAAGCGCGTGCCGGCATCGGGTTCCGCCAGGCCGGCGGCGATGCGCAGCAGCGTGGATTTGCCCGATCCGTTGCGCCCGACCAGGGCCAGACGCTCACCGGGACCGATGGCGAGCGTCGCACCGTCCAACAGCGCGGTGGTGCCGAAGCGGAGGCGAAGGTTCTGGAGCAGCAGGAGGGGAGGGGCGGCCATGTGCCGCGGGGATTGCTGCCCCCGCCACGCCGCGTCAAGCGTTGACTTGCCGGCCGCGCCCGCGCGTTGCACACAGCGCCCGCTGCGGAGGCTGGTCGTGGATACAGTGGATTGCATCGTGGTGGGGGCGGGCGTGGTCGGCCTGGCGGTGGCGCGCGCACTCGCGCTGCAGGGCCGCGAGGTGGTCATTCTTGAAGCCGAGAACGCCTTCGGCACCGCCACCAGCGCGCGCAACAGCGAGGTCATCCACGCCGGCATCTACTACCCGCCCGGCTCGGCCAAGGCCGCGCTGTGCGTGCGTGGCAAGGCGCTGCTCTACGACTTCTGCGTCAGCCACCAGGTCGCGCACCAGGGCTGCGGCAAGCTCATCGTGGCCAGCGACGAGAGTGAGTTGCCCGCGCTGCAGCGCCTGGCCGCCACCGCGCAGGCCAATGGCGTGCACGACCTGCAGTGGCTTGAGCCCGAACAGGCGCAGGCCCTGGAACCCGAACTGCGTTGTGTGGCCGCGCTACTGTCGCCGTCCACCGGCATCATCGACAGCCATGGCCTGATGCTGGCGCTGCTGGGCCAGGCCGAGCTGCATGGCGCGGCGCTGGCACTGTGCTCGCCGGTGAACGC
>JANMYG010000724.1:0-2309 GCA_031381865.1 Betaproteobacteria bacterium
CGGCGATGTCGTCCAGGATCCAGAACAGCTTGATGTCCTGGCCCTGGCTGGCCGCTGCCACGATCGGGCTGGAGCCGGCCTCGCCGAGTTGCACGTCGCCGCTGGCCATGGCCTTGATGACGTCGCCGCCGCCGCCGAACATGCGCCAGTTGATCTTGTAGCCGGTGGCTTTTTCGAGCTCGCCGGATTCCATCACCACGCGCAGCGGCACCAGCATGTCCTGGTGGGCGAAGGTCACTTCCTTCTTGGCTTGCGCGAAGGCGCCGCTGCAGACCATCAGCGCGGCGGCCGCGACACCGATCAGTTGGCGTTTGTTCATCTTCATGGGGTTCTCCTGGTAAATGAATCTTGCATTATGAGAGGCGCGTACATCGGGCGCTGGGCCGATTGTGGGCCCGGCACCGGTGCTTCGGAAGGGCCAGCCACGGCGCTGGAAGGGAGCCAGTGGCCCCGGGCTAACCCTTGATCTGGTGCATCGATTGTCAACATTGTGCGGGACGCCGTGCCATGGTCATGGCGTCGCGGATGACCGTGCCGATTGCGGAGCAGTCGGCCTGCGTGAGCGTGAGCGGCAGGCGCATGTCGCACAGACCGGCGAGCACACGTTCGGCATTGGGCAGCTGTTGCGCCTGGCCGAAGTAGCGCCAGTGTTGCCACACGCTGGTGAAGCCCTTGGGCGCGGTGGCTCCAAACCATTTGACAAACACGCCGCGCTGCGCGGCAGCGGCCAGAAACGACTCGATCGCGTGGGGAGTGAGGCCGGTGAGGGAGAACTGCATGGAACTGGCGACAAACTGCTCCTTCACCGGGCGGCGCGGCAGCGCCAGGTTGGCCACGCCCTCCAGTTCGGCCGCCAGCCACTGGTAACGCTGGTTCCAGCGCCGGCAGCGGTCGGCCAGCACTGCACCGAGTTGCGGCAGGGCCAGGGCGGCCGGCAGGTTGCCCATGCGCAGGCTGAAATTGGGCGTCAGATATTTCCAGCGCTCGAACACCGCTTCGTCCGGCCGCGCCGTGTGTGCGCCATAGAACATGTAGCTGCCGGAAAACAGGATCGCCTGTGCTGCCACGTCCTCGTCGTTGGTGGCCAGCAGGCCGCCCTCACCGGCGTTGGCGTGTTTGTAGCTCTGCAGGCTGAAGCAGCCGGCGCGCCCCCAGGTGCCGGTGGCGCGGCCGTTCCAGGCCGCCCCCATGGTGTGGGCACAGTCCTCGATCAGCTGGATGCCGCGCCCCGCGCAGATCGCGGTCAGCCGCTCCATGTCGCAGATGTGGCCGCGCATGTGCGACAGCAGCAGGGTCCTGGCGCCGCTGGAGGCCGCCTTGCGCTCCAGGTCATCGAGGTCGATGGTGTAGTCGTCGCATACGTCCACCAGCACCGGCCGCGCGCCGGCATGGGCGATCGCGCCCGGCACCGGGGCCAGCGTGAAGCAGTTGCACAACACGGCGTCACCGGGCAACACGCCCGCGCTCTTGAGCGCCACGAACATGCTGGAGCCGCAGGAGTTCATGGCCACGCAATACCGCACGCCGAGTTCTGCCGCGAACGCCGCCTCCAGCCTCGACGCCGCGCTGGTGCTGCCATCGGTCTCGCCATAACGGTGCAATTTGCCGCTGCGCATCAGTTCCAGTGCCGCCGCCACGCCCTCGGGCGGGATCGGCTCCTGCTGGCTCAGGTCGATGTGCAGGGGTTCGGTGGTGATGGCCATGCTGTCAGCTTCCGTGCCCGCCCAGGGTGCCCAGGTCGAACTGCTCGCCGGGGAAGTATTTGTGCAGGCGCACATCACCGGTGCGGGCATGGCCCTCCATGCCCTCCAGCCGCGAGATGCGCGCCGCCACCTGGCCGACCGTACGCGACGCAGCGCGGTCCAGCCGCTGCCAGGTCACGGTCTTGATGAACTTGCCCACCGACAGGCCCCCGGAATAACGCGCCGCGCCGCGGGTCGGCAGGATATGGTTGGGGCCGCTGCACTTGTCGCCGTACGCGACAGTGGTTTCCTCGCCCAGGAACAACGAGCCGTAGTTGCACAGGTTCGCGAGCCACCAGTCGAGATCTTCCGCCATCACCTGCAGATGCTCGCAGGCGTAGTTGTCGCTCACCTGCACGGCCTCTTCGCGGCTGTCCACCAGCACCACCTCGGCATATTCGCGCCAGGCGGCCGTGGCGGCGGCGCGGGCGACGTCCGGCAGCGCGGCGATGAACGATGGGGCGAGTTCCAGCACCTTTTCGCCCAGTGCGCGCGACGTGGTGATGAGCCACACCGGCGAGTCCGGGCCGTGTTCCGCCTGCCCCACCAGGTCGGCCGTCACGATGG
>JANMYG010000767.1:0-8053 GCA_031381865.1 Betaproteobacteria bacterium
CACCATACCCTTGACGATGCGGTAAAGAAACCAGATCGACACCAGCGCCCAGGCGATTGCTCCTGGAAAATAAAGCAGCAGGAACAGGGGCGCTGTCAGCAGATACAGGACACCAGCCCATACCACCGACCGGATGCGCCACGAAAAGTGGCTGGCTTGCCAGGTGCCTTCGGCCTCGCCCTTCTTGACGAGATCAAGCACCAAGGCGATCACCAGCAGCACCGCCCCGGCTTGGGCGCCCGGGATGAGCGCCCCCACGGCCACCACCAGATGCAACACGTAGCTCACCCAGCCCACGGTCTTGAGCGCCTGCGCCTTGTCGCTGTCGACGGCGGTGACATCGATCACGTCAACCATGGTCATGCTCCCTGGTACACATCAAAAACGATTTGCAATCCGGCGACGGAATGCCAAGTTGTGTTCGTCCGGCCATGCAGTCTTTCTCCTCAAAGTACGTCGTCACCACCGCGTCCGCGCGCGATTACCTTGCGCAGCGCCTTCTCCTCGATGCCACTGGTGCCTTCGCGGCGCAGCAACTCGGCCAATACGTCGCCTGGTCCAAGGCGGTGGTGCGCCAGCGCCACCAGGCAGTGAAACCACAGGTCGGCAAACTCCCCAACCAGCCGCTTGCGCTGTTCTTCCACCGGACCACCACCGAGCACCGCATGGTCAAGGTCCTTGGAAGCCATCACCACCTCGGTGGCCTCTTCGCCGATCTTCTTCAGGAACGCATCGGGCCCACGCTGCAGCAGCCGCGCCACGTAGCTCTTGTCCGGGTCACCCCCGTGGACCGACTTGCGGCTTTCAATCACGGCCGACAGGCGCTCGAGCGCGTCTCCGGAAAGGGGGGGTGACGACATGGCAGCCTATCTGTAGATCGATTCCGGGTCTTTCAAGACCGGCTCGGTGACTTTCCATTCTCCGTCGCTCTCACCACGCTGGTACACCTTGAAAAAACAACTATGGCGTCCGGTATGGCACGCAATGCCGGGCTGATGGCCGGCCTGCGTGACGCTGAGCAACACGACGTCGTTGTCGCAGTCGATCCGTATCTCGTGCACCAGTTGCACATGCCCGGAGTCCTCGCCCTTGAACCAGAGCTTGCCGCGCGAACGGCTGAAATATACGGCCCGACCCGACTCGGCGGTCTTGTCGAGCGCCTCCCGGTTCATCCACGCCAGCATCAGGACATCGCCGGTGGACTTCTCCTGGGCGATCACCGGAACCAGGCCGGCGGCATCCCATTTCACTTCGTTGAGCCAGTTCATGCCGCTATTGTCTGCCAACGGCCCGCGCACGCATGGCTGCAGCGCCGTTCGTGCTCAGATGCGCACCGGGATCCCGCGCGCAAACATGCATTGCTTGGCTTGCCGGACCGTGAATTCGCCGTAGTGGAAAATGCTGGCCGCCAGCACGGCGTCGGCGCCACCGAGCTGGATGCCATCGGCCAGATGTTCGAGCGTGCCAACGCCGCCCGAGGCGACCACCGGCACTTCGACCGCGTCGCTCACTGCACGCGTGAGCTCCAGGTCGAATCCGGCCCTGGTACCGTCGCGGTCCATGCTCGTGAGCAGGATTTCGCCCGCACCACGCGCGGCCATCTCCCGCGCCCAGGCCAGGGCGTCGAGTCCGGTATTGACGCGCCCGCCATGGCTGTACACATCCCAACCCGGACCGGCAACGCCGCCGCCCGGCATCGATCGCTGCTGGTCGGCGCCAACACGGCGCTTGGCATCGATCGCCACCACGATGCACTGGGCGCCATACTTCCCGCTGGCGTCGTCGATCACCTGCGGATTGGCAATTGCCGCGGAATTGAAGCTGGTCTTGTCGGCGCCAGCGTTGAGCAGGCGGCGCACGTCATCCACCGTGCGCACACCACCACCGACTGTCAGCGGGATGAACACCTGGCTGGCAACCGCCTCGATGATGTGCAGGATCAGGTCGCGCCCGTCGCTGGTCGCCGTGATATCCAGAAAGGTCAGTTCATCGGCGCCCTGGTCGTTGTAGCGCGCGGCGATTTCCACCGGATCGCCGGCATCCCGCAACTCCACGAAGTTGACCCCCTTGACCACCCGTCCGCCGGTGACATCCAGGCACGGGATGATGCGCTTGGCAAGCATGCTGGCGCCCGCCAGGTCAACCGTTCAGCGCGTCGGCCCGCGCCTGCGCGGCGGCAAAGTCAAGGTCTCCGCTGTAGATCGCGCGGCCGCAGATGACAGCTTCCACGCCCTCGCTTTCAACTTCGCACAGAGCCTCGATATCGGCCATCGAACTCAGGCCGCCCGAGGCAATCACTGGAATGGTCAACGCCTGGGCCAGTTTGACCGTGGCCTCGATATTGATGCCGGACAACATGCCATCGCGCCCGATATCGGTATAGATGATCGATTCAACGCCATAGTCCTCGAACTTCTTGCCCAGATCGACGACGTCGTGGCGGGTGAGTTTGCTCCAGCCGTCGGTCGCGATCTTGCCGTCCTTGGCGTCCAGGCCGACGATGATGTGGCCGCCAAATGCCGTACACGCGTCCTGGAGAAATCCCGGGTTCTTGACCGCCGCCGTGCCGATGATGACGTAACGCAGACCGGCATCCAGATAACGTTCGATCGTGTCGAGGTCCCGGATTCCGCCCCCCAATTGCACATCGACCTCGCTGCCGACGCCCTTGAGGATTTTTCGGATCGCCATTTCGTTCTTGGGATGGCCTGCGAACGCTCCATTGAGGTCGACCAGATGCAGACGCCGGGCCCCGCGCATCACCCATGTGCGCGCCACCAGGGCTGGGTCTTCCCCAAACGTGGTTGACTGGTCCATATCGCCCTGTTTCAGGCGAACACAGTGACCGTCTTTCAGGTCAATCGCGGGGATGAGGAGCATGGTGCGCGAACGGCAAAAGAGAGTCAGGGGTTCCAGCGAAGAAAATTTCGGAAGAGCGCGAGTCCGAGGTCGGCACTTTTTTCAGGATGGAATTGGGTGGCGAAAATATTATCGCGTGCAATTGCCGCAGTAAAGCGGCCGCCGTAATCCGCCTCGCCCACGCTGTGGCGCGCAACAGACGGTCTGGCATAGAAACTATGCACAAAATAAAAGTAGCTGCCGTCGGGCACATCGCCCCACAACGCGTGCGATGCACCGCCATGGTGGCTTCGATAGACCTGGTTCCACCCCATCTGCGGCACCTTGAACCGGCTGCCGTCCGGCTGTGTTCGGCCAGCCAGTTGAAAGCGCACGACGTCGCCACCGAACAGCCCCAGGCCGGGCGTACCCGCACCGCCATCGCATTTTCGACCTTCCTGGCTATGGTCCAGCATCATCTGCATGCCGACGCACACGCCGAACAGGGGTTTGCTGGAGGCTGCCTCCAGTACCGACTGCTGCAGGCCAGACGCACGCAACTCACGCATGCAGTCCGGCATGGCGCCCTGTCCGGGCAGTACCACGCGTTCTGCGGCGCGCACCTGCTCGGGGTCGGAGGTGATGACCACCTGAAAAGGCCCGCCGGCCGCAGACGCACGTACCGCCTGCGATACCGAGCGCAGGTTGCCCATGCCGTAGTCGACAACGGCGACCGTCCTGGCGCCCGGGCTTCTCGTCACGTGATGTTCCTTCCGCCTTGTTTCGTCGGCAACGCAAACCCCTGGCAGTGGTTCAAAGTGTCCCTTTGGTCGAGGGAATCGTTCCAATCGCCCGCGGGTCGATCTCGAGTGCGGCACGCAGGGCCCGGGCAAAGGCCTTGAACACCGTCTCCGCCTGGTGGTGGGCGTTCTCGCCACGCAGGTTGTCGATATGCAGGGTCACGAATGCATGGTTCACGAAGCCCTGGAAGAATTCATGGGCGAGCTGGCTGTCGAAGGTTCCGATCATGCCGCTCTTGAACGGCACATGCATGACCATCCCCGGTCGCCCGGAAAAGTCGATGACGACCCGGCTCAGCGCCTCGTCGAGCGGAACGTAGGCGTGTCCGTACCGCCGGATGCCTTTCTTGTCACCGATCGCCTTGTGCACTGCCTGTCCGAACGTGATGCCGACGTCTTCAACGGTGTGGTGGCCATCGATATGCAGGTCGCCTTGCGCGTCGATGTCCAGGTCGATCATTCCGTGGCGCGCAATCTGGTCCAGCATGTGGTCGAAGAAACCAATGCCGGTATGCAGTTTGGCCTGGCCGCTGCCGTCCAGATTGACCCGTACCGTGATTCGGGTTTCGGCCGTGGTGCGCGTGACCTCGGCGGTGCGCGGCGCCGCAATAACCTCTTCGGATGTGTTCACAGGGATTCCTCCAACGCTGCCAGCATGGCATGGTTTTCTTCAACGGTTCCGACGGTAAGACGAAGGCAGTTCGCAAGCAGGGGATGCATGGCGGAGACGTTTTTGACCAGCACGCCGCGCGCCTTCATGCGCTGGAATACGGTGTCCGCCAGCGCCGGGCCGGATGCCGGCGCCTGGACGAGGCGCACCAGGATCATGTTCGCGTCGCTTCTGAAGGCGCGCACGCCCGCCATCGCGTCGAGCGAGCGCAAGGTGGCAGTGCGTTGCGCCACGATCTCACGCGCCTGGGCCGCGAACACCGCGGCGTGTTCAAGCGCAAACAGCGCGCATTCGGCATTCAAGACACTCACGTTGTACGGTGGGCGCACCTTGTCGATTTGTGCGACAAGCTCGGCGCGCCCCACCATGTAGCCGATCCGCACGCCGGCGAGGCCGAACTTGCTCAGCGTACGCAGCAACACGACGTGCTCGTAACGGGCGATGCGGTCGATGAAACTCCTGCCTGCGAAGGGCTGGTAGGCCTCATCCATGACCACCAGCCCGGGCGCGGCATCGATGATCCGCTCGATCACCGCATCGTCCCACAGGTTCGCGGTGGGATTGTTCGGATAGGCCAGATAGATGATGGCCGGCTGGTGCATGGCAATCGCTCCCAGCATGGCCGCCTCGTCCAGTTCAAACTCGGCGTCCAGCGGCACGCCCACAAAACGCAAACCCTGCAACTGGGCACTCAACCCGTACATCACGAAGCCCGGCACCGGCGCCAGCACGCAGGCCCCCGGCATATCGCAGGCCATCGCCAGCATCGATATGAGTTCGTCGGATCCGTTGCCCAGCATGGTGCCGAAGCCCGACGGCACCTGCGCATGGTTCGCCAGCGCATGGCGCAAATCATCGATCCGAGCGCCGGGGTAACGGTTGAGCTCCAGTGCACCCAGTCGCTGCCCCAGTTGCGCCTGCAACGACTGGGGCAATCGATGCGGGTTCTCCATCGCGTCCATCTTGCACATGCCGGCCGAATCCTGGACCGCGTAGGCGTGCATAGACCTGACGTCCGCGCGAATGCACGTGTCGATCAGGTCCGGTAGCAATAGGCGGGGGCGTGTCATGTGGGGTGTGCCGTGAAGGGGGGCGGGCCGATGGCGAAGGTCGCGGTCTGCGCTCGCACCTAACAGGTATAGGCCGTGGCGAGTGCGTTCACCAGCACCAGTTGCACCGGCATGTCGGCCTCGTACAGGCCGGCATTGCGCTTGAGTTCGGCGTCGAACAGGGGCTTGGCCATGCGTGGCTCGAGCCTGCGACCGTTCAGGCAGAACAATGCCTTGCCACCCGCGCGCACGGTCTGGGCATTGGCCTCCACGGCGCCTTCCATCGCGCCGACCAGGTAATACTGGACATAGACCACACCGTTTTCCTTGTCTGACAGTTCCAGCGCGCGCAACTCGCGCAGGCTCATCGCACTGGCGGACGACAGCACCAGAGCACACACCGCCGCAACTGCTGGCCATGACGTCCGCCACCGGGGGCGGCCAGCCACAAGCATCGCCTGCGGCATTTGCCCGGCTTTCATCTGAACCTCATTTCTGCCGCCAACGCATGCGCCTGCAGGCCCTCGCCGTAAGCCAGTTCGGCGGCGACCCGTCCCAAGCGGCCGGCACCGGCCTGGCTCACCTCGATCAAGCTGCTGCGTTTCTGAAAATCGTAGACGCCCAGCGGGCTGGAGAAGCGCGCGGTGGCCCCGGTCGGCAAGACATGGTTGGGGCCGGCGCAGTAGTCACCCAGGCTCTCGCTGGTATAGGCACCAAGGAATATGGCGCCCGCGTGTCGGAGCAGCGGCTCCCACTGGTGCGGGTCGGTGCTGCTGACCTCAAGATGCTCGGGCGCGATCCGGTTGCTGATGGCGCAGGCTTCCTCCATGCTGCGCGTGTGCACCAGGGCGCCGCGGCCGTTCAGCGAGGCGGCGATGATTGCGCGCCGCGCCATCGAGGGCAACCAGCGGTCGATCTCCGCCTGCACACGGTCGATGTATGCGGCGTCGGGACACAACAGGATGCTTTGTGCCAGTTCGTCGTGTTCGGCCTGGCTGAACAGGTCCATGGCCACCCACTCAGGTGGCGTAGTGCCGTCAGCCAGCACCAGGATTTCGCTCGGACCGGCGATCATGTCGATCCCGACAATGCCAAAGACGCGCCGCTTGGCCGCCGCAACGTAGGCGTTGCCCGGACCCGTGATCTTGTCGACCTTGGGAATGGTTTGCGTCCCGAACGCCAGCGCCGCGATCGCCTGCGCCCCCCCGATCGTGAAGACACGCGTGACACCCGCCACATGGGCGGCCGCGAGTACCAGGGGATTGCGTTCACCGGTGGCGCTGGTGCCCGTGCTGGACGCCGCGCGGGGAGTCGGCACCACCATGACGATCTCGCCGACTCCGGCAACATGCGCCGGGATGGCGTTCATCAAGACCGAGGAAGGATACGCGGCCTTGCCACCGGGAACGTAGATGCCGACCCGGTCAAGCGCCGTGACCTTCTGCCCCAGCAATGTGCCGTCTTCGTCGCGGTAGCTCCAGCTCTCGCCACAGGCGCGCTTCTGCGCTTCATGGTAGGCGCGCACGCGCTGCGCCGCGAATCGCAGGGCATCGCGTTGTGCCGCCGGGATGTCGTCAAAGGCCTGTTTCAACGCATCCGGGTGCAACTCGAGCGCGCCGACGGACGCCGCCCGCACCGAGTCGAAACGCGCCGTGTAGTCGAGCACGGCCGCATCGCCACGCTGCGCGACGTCGGCCAGGATTTCCGCCACGCGCTGTTCGATCGCCGCGTCCACCGCACCCGACCAATGCAGCCGTGCGCTGAACTCGGCCTCGAAAGTATTGCTGGCGGTGGAAAGCCGCGCCGGGGAAGCTGTCGATGTCATCGTGGACCGTCGCGAATGCTAGCTGTCGACCGCCGCGCGCAGCGAATCGATGATGTTGCGGATCTGCGCTTGTTTGAGCTTGAGCGCCGCCTGGTTGACGATCAGGCGCGCGCTGACGTCCATGATGTGCTCGACCTCGACCAGATGGTTCGCCTTGAGCGTGCTTCCGGTGGAGACCAGGTCCACGATCGCATCCGCCAGCCCGGTCAAGGGCGCGAGTTCCATGCTGCCATAGAGTTTGATCAAGTCCACGTGCACGCCCTTGGCCGCGAAGAACTCGCGCGAGATCGCGAGGTATTTGGTCGCGACTTTCAGCCGCGAGCCCTGCTTGACGGCGCGGATGTAATCGAAGTCGGTCCGCACCGCGACGCTGATGCGGCAGCGCGCGATCTTCAGGTCGAGCGGCTGGTACAAGCCCTCGCTGCCATGCTCTATCAGCGTGTCGCGGCCGGTGATGCCGAGATCAGCTCCGCCATACTGGACATAGGTGGGAACGTCCGTGGCCCGCACCACCAACACACGCAGACCCGGCTGGTTGGTCTCGAGGATCAGCTTGCGGGACTTCTCGGGGTCGTCCAGCACCTGGATTCCCGCGGTATCGAGAAGCGGCAAGGCTTCTTCAAGGATGCGGCCTTTGGACAGGGCAAGCGTGATCATCGCGGTCTCTTCACGCTGTGCAGACGCCCGATGTCCGCGCCAATTGCTGGCCCACCAGCCGCGAACCGATCGCACAGCCGCCCGGACGCGACGCCGTGACGGCACCGGAACGCGCCGGCAGCGGCGCCGGCACCGACGCATGAATTGTCTTGACGAGGTCGCAACGCGCCTGCGCAGAGGTCGGGCAACGCGCACCGACCCGGACCACGGCGTC
>JANMYG010000775.1:0-5485 GCA_031381865.1 Betaproteobacteria bacterium
CTGAACCGCCCCGCGGCGATGAACGCCATCGACCTGGCGACCGAAGCCGAACTGCAGCGCATCTGGGTACAGATCGAGCGCGACCCCGAGGTCCGCCTGGTGGTGCTCACCGGCGCCGGTGACCGCGCTTTCTGCGCCGGCGCCGACCTCAAGAACCCGTCGGTCACCGGCCTGGAATACTGGGCCGCGCCCCGGCCAGGCGGTTTCGGCGGCATTGCCTTGCGCGAGACACTCAACGTGCCGGTGATCGCCCGCGTCAACGGCTTTGCGCTGGGCGGCGGTTTCGAGATGGTGCTGGGCTGCGACATCGTCGTGGCCTGCGAGGGGGCGCGTTTCGGCCTGCCAGAGCCGCGCGTGGGTCGTATGCCGCTGGATGGTGGCATGGTGCTGCTGCAGCGCCAGGTGCCCTGGCGCAAGGCGATGGCGATGCTGTTCACCGGCAAACACGTCACCGCTGCACAGGCGCTGGAGATGGGACTGGTCAACGAAGTGGTGCCGCGCGCCGACCTGGATGCCGCCGTGGCGCGCTGGATCGACGACATCCTGGCCTGCGCGCCGCTGTCGCTCAAGGCCATCAAGCAGGTGGTGCGCAGCACCGGCACGCTGACTCCGGTGCAGGCCCAGGCGCTGCGCCTGCCGGCGCTGGTGGCCGCACTGAACTCCGAGGACGGCGACGAAGGCGTACTCGCGTTCCAGCAAAAGCGCAAGCCGGTCTGGAAGGGGCGATGACGTGCGTTGAGTGTTGTCCGGGCGCAGACGCAGCAGGCAGGCGTCAGGGGCCGCTTTCGGCCCGTTGCGGACGTGCGTCTTCTATTGTCCGTTGGCGTTGGCGTTGGCGCGCGTCGCGGCAGGCGGGACCCGGCGGGGGCTCATGGTGGGGCGGTCTGGCGCTGGACGCGCAGACTGCCCTGCGGTGCTCGCGAGAGGGGCGCATCGCGCAACTCACTACGCGCCCTGCGGGCTCTTCGTTCGGACAAGCGCGATGAGAATGTTGACGAAGCGCGCAGTGCGCGCCGCCCCTCCCGCTGCGCTCCTCGGCGCCCCACAAATCGCCCCCGCCGGGTCCCGCGTGCCGCGACGCTGGGCTTCTGGTGTTCGGTGGTCCAGGACCCGGCCCCGGAGCCCGGGCGCGCGGCCAGGCTGGTATTGACATGACCTATGTCATCGTCGACACCTGCATCGACTGCAAGGACGCGAGTTGCGTCGCCTGCTGCCCGGTGGATTGCATCTACGAGGGCCCGCGCACCTACTACATCCACCCGGACGAATGCATCAACTGCGGCATCTGCGTCTCGGTCTGCCCGCCCGAGGCGATCTACGAGGACGTCGACGTGCCCAGGCAACTGCGCCATTTCATTGCCATCAACCGGGAGTTCTTTGCCAAGGAGGTGGCCGGGTTGGGCAGCCCGGCCGGCGCCAGCAGCGTCGGGGCCGCGCTGCGCGACCATCCGGTGGTGGCGGCCAGCGCCCGGATGCCGACCCGTCCATCCTGAGCAAGCGACGCCGATTGAACCTGGTCGACAGCGTGAAGTCGTGGCGGAGTTCACTGCTCCAACAACTGTCATGGACAACCGCCCCGTCGCGATCGACGCGGTCGACGCAGCGCAACTGTGATGTCGCCGCACGCGGCCACCTTCGGTCACCAGGCCACCGCAGATGCAATGACTGCCACAGACTGACATCAGCCGTTCAAGTTTTCGGAGCGACGGGCAGCTCCCTTCCGCAAGCAGTCATTCCATGGCTTGCCTGGGCGCAGTATTATTGAACCGGCACTCGTCAAGGAGATGGTTTAGTGATAGACCGGCGAACATTTGTCGACGGTATGGCGAGTACTTTCCTCGCCTCGCCGCTTGCTGTCTGCGCGCAGCACGTGGGGAAGACCTATCGCATCGGTATCCTCGAGGCGATACCCGCCGCACAGAATGCCGCCAATCTAGCCGCGCTGCGCAAAGGGCTGCGGGACCTCGGCTACGTCGAAGGGCGAAACCTCATCATCGAATATCGGTCTGCAGACGGTCGCGCGGAGCGCTTTCCCGAGCTTGCGTCTGAACTGGTGAATCTCAAAGTCGATCTGCTCGTAACCAGGGGGACTCCAGCCACGAGGGCGAGCAAAGATGCGACTGAAACCATTCCGGTGGTTATGGCGACGATGGGCGACCCCCGCGCCATCGTGGCCAGCTTTGCACGCCCCGGCGGCAACATCACAGGCATGACTACCTTCAGCACGGAATTGACGGCGAAACGGCTTCAGCTCCTCAAAGAGTTGGTTCCGAACCTCTCACGAGTTGCGTTGATTCACAACATGGGCAATGCGGCTGCCCCGGCGGAATGGGAAGAGACGAAGGCGGCGGGGCGCTCCCTTCGTCTCCAGACCGAGCTACTCGATGTGCGGACGGAGGTTGATCTGGTCCGCGCTTTCGAACTGGCGCTCAGGCGGCATGTCGACGCGCTGCTTATCGGGGCCGATGGCCTCGTCCAAATGCATCAAAAGGCAATCATTGACTTGGGGACCCGCAGTAGGCTCCCCGCAGCCTATCCGAGCCGGGAATTTGTCGAGGCCGGTGGATTGATGGCCTACGCGGTGAACTATCCCGACCTCTATTTCCGGTTCGCAGGCTTCGTGGACAAGATTCTCAGAGGCGCCAAGCCTGGCGACTTGCCGGTCGAGCAGCCGACCAGGTTCGAATTGGTGATCAACCTCAAGACCGCCAAGGCCCTCGGCATCACCATCCCGCAGTCGCTGCTGCTGCGCGCGGATGAGGTAATCCAATGACTGGTATGGACGAGACCTGACATTCGGCCGTCATTAGTCGGACGGCCGCTGTCGCTGCATGACGGTCATTCAGCAAAGACAGCTGCATCGAGCCGCGATACAGTCAACATCGCAGTAGCCAGCCACTCTTGATGAGGAGCTTGCATGCACCCGCTTTTGTCCATGGAGCCCCGCCATGCCCATCGAAACCAGCCACGCCATCGGCCGCAACGATCCGCCCCTGATCGAGGACACCATCGGCCGCCACTTCGAAGCGGTTGCCCGGCGCTTCCCGCAGCGCGAAGTGCTGGTCTCGCGCCACCAGGGCCAGCGCTTCACTTATGAAGAACTGGACCGCCAGGCCAATCGCCTCGCCAGCGCCTTGTTGCGCGCGGGCCTGGCGCCGGGCGACCGCGCGGGGATATGGGCCCACAACTGCGCAGAGTGGCTGCTGATGCAGATTGCCACCGCCAAGGCCGGTATCGTGCTGGTCAACATCAACCCGGCCTACCGCGTCACCGAGCTGGAATACGCGCTGAACAAGGTCGGCTGCCGGATGCTGGTGACGATGACGGAATACAAGACCAGCAACTACCTGGCCATCGTGCGCGAACTCGCGTCCGAGCTGGCGACGGCCGAACCCGGGCATCTGCAGGCCGCGCGCGCGCCGCAGCTGCAGACTGTCGTGCAGCTGGGCACCGGCAACGAGCCCGGC
Source organism: Betaproteobacteria bacterium (assembly GCA_031381865.1). GTDB lineage: Bacteria > Pseudomonadota > Gammaproteobacteria > Burkholderiales > Burkholderiaceae_C > CAISIP01. The sequence goes on from JANMYG010000775.1 coordinate 3,468, forward strand.
ATGCTGCGGTTTGCCGACCTGATGGCGAGCGGCGACGCCGATGACCCGGCGGTGGCCCGGGTCGGCGCGGGCCTGAAGGCGACCGACCCGATCAACATCCAGTTCACCAGCGGCACCACCGGTTTCCCCAAGGGCGCCACGCTCACGCACCGCAACATCCTGAACAACGGCTTCTTCATCGGCGAAGCCATGCAGCTGACCGAGAACGACCGGCTGTGTGTGCCGGTGCCGCTGTACCACTGCTTCGGCATGGTGCTGGGCAACCTGGCGTGTATCACGCACGGCGCCACCATCGTCTACCCGAACGACGGCTTCGACCCGCTCACGGTCCTGGAGACGGTACAGGCCGAGCAATGCACCGCGCTGCATGGCGTGCCGACCATGTTCATCGCCGAGCTGGCGCACCCGCGCTTCGCCGAGTTCGACCTGTCCAGCCTGCGCACCGGCATCATGGCTGGCTCCCCCTGCCCGATCGAGGTGATGAAGCAGGTGGTGGACCGCATGCACCTGCGTGAGGTGACCATCGCCTACGGCATGACCGAGACCAGCCCGGTGAGTTGCCAGAGCAGCACGCAGACGCCGCTGGACCGGCGCGTGTCGACCGTGGGCCTGGTGCAACCGCACCTCGAGATCAAGGTGATCGACCCGGCCACGGGTGCGTCCGTGCCCCGCGGCGTGACCGGCGAGTTCTGCACGAAGGGCTACTCGGTGATGCACGGCTACTGGGGCGACGAGGAGAAAACGCGCGAGGCCATCGACACCGACGGCTGGATGCACACCGGCGACCTCGCGACGATGGACGCCGAGGGTTACGTCAACATCGTCGGGCGCATCAAGGACAAGGTGATCCGCGGCGGCGAGAACGTCTACCCGCGCGAGATCGAGGAGTTCCTCTACCGCCACCCGGCCATCTCCGACGTGCAGGTGATCGGTGTGCCGGACAAGAGGTATGGCGAGGAGCTGTGCGCCTGCGTCATCCTGAAGGCCGGGCAGGCGGCCACCGAAGAAGACATCCGCGCCTTCTGCAGGGACCAGATCGCGCACTACAAGGTGCCGCGCTACGTCCGGTTTGTCGATGCGTTCCCGATGACCATCACCGGCAAGATCCAGAAGTTCGTCATGCGCGACCGGATGAAGCAGGAGTTGCAGCTGTCGGAAGACAAGACCGCATGACAGAGGATCACCTCGCCTAACCCTGATGCCGGCGGCGATAGCGGTGCCGCGAGGCTCCGCTACCATGGCAGCTCCACCCTCGCCGCCCTGCCCATGCACGCCGTCGTCCTGAAATATTTCCTCGAAGTGGCCCGCTGCGGGTCGATCCGCAAGGCGGCGCAGAACCTGTTCGTGGCTTCCAGCGCGGTGAACCGGCAAGTGCTGCGCCTCGAGGAAGAACTCGGAACCGAACTGTTCGACCGCGTGCCCAGCGGCATGCGGCTCAACGCCGCCGGCGAGCGGCTGCAGCAGCATGTGCGCGGCACCCTGCACGACTTCCACCTGATGCGCACCGAGCTCGACGCCATGAAGGGCGAACGCAAGGGCCATGTGTCGATCGCCGCGATGGATTCGCTGCTGATCGATTTCCTGCCGGCGGCCGTGGAAGAATTCTCCAGCAATTACCCCGCGGTGCGATACACCATCGTGTCTGCCATGCCCAGCGAGGTGCCCGAACGCGTGGCCCGGGGCGACAACGACATCGGCATCTGCTACCTGGGCAAGCTGCCGGGCACGCTCAAGATCGCTGCGAAGGCGCCTTTTCCGCCCGGCGTGGTGATGGCGCCCTCGCACCCGCTGGCGAAGAAGGCGAAGATCGACTTCGCCGATTGCCGTGAACAGGCCTTCATACAGATCAGCCGCCTGTCACCGATCCACAACCTGGTGCACCCGGAGTTCTCGCAGTTCTGGGACGACCTGGAGCCGGCGATATCCTGCAACTCGACCACCATGGCCAAGCGCATGATCATCGCCGGGCGCGGCATCTCGTTCTTCTCCAGGATCGGTTTCATCGATGAACTCGAACG
>JANMYG010000781.1:0-3434 GCA_031381865.1 Betaproteobacteria bacterium
CGGCTCAGATTTCGATTTTCGAGCCCAGCTCCACCACGGCGTTGTTGGGCAGGTTGAGGAAGTCGGCGGCGCCGCTGGCGTTGTGGTGCATCTGCGCGAACAGCTTCTCGCGCCAATGCGACATGCCGCTGCCGATGGTCGGGACGACGGTGTCGCGCGACAGGAAATAACTGGTCGTCATGTCTTCGAGTTCGCAGCCGCGGCCCTTGATCGGCTGCAGCGCCTTGGGCACATCGGGGTCGTTCTTGAAGCCGTAATGGATCACCACCTGCCAGCACTGGTGGCCCAGCGACTCGATCGCCAGCCGCTTGTCCAGACCGATCCAGGGCACCTCGTGGTTGCGCACCGTGACAAACAGGTTGTTCTCGTGCAGCACCTTGTTGTGTTTGAGGTTGTGCAGCATGGCGTTCGGCACGGTTCCCGGCTCGGCGGTCAGGAACACGGCCGTGCCCTCGACGCGCACCGGCGGGCTGACAAACACCGCCTCCAGGAAACTGCCCAGGTCGATGGCGTCGGCGCGCAGCTTCTCGTTGAGCAGCCGCCGGCCGTCTTTCCAGGTGATCATCAGGGTGAAGATCAGGCCGCCGATCAGGAGCGGGAACCATCCGCCCTCGAACAGCTTCATCAGGTTGGAGGCAAAAAATGCGAAGTCCACCAGGAAGAACCAGCCGGTCGAGGCCAGGCACAGCAGCAGCGGGTAGTTCCACTTGTAGCGGATGACGTAGAAGGTCAGGATGGTGGTGATCAGCATGTCGGTACAGACCGCGATGCCGTACGCGGCCGCCAGGTTGCTGGACGAGCGGAACATCACCACCGCCAGCACGATGGTGGCGAACAGGCCCCAGTTGACCAGCGGTATGTAGATCTGGCCGGTGTCGCGCACGCTGGTGTGCTGGATGTTCAGGCGCGGCAGGTAACCGAGCTGGATCACCTGCTTGGTGACACTGAAGGCGCCCGAGATCAACGCCTGCGAGGCGATCACGGTGGCCATGGTGGCCAGCACCACCAGCGGGATCAGGGCCCAGTCGGGCGCCATCAGGTAGAACGGGTTCTTGACCGCTTCGGGCGTCTTGAGCAGCAGCGCGCCCTGGCCGAAATAGTTCAGCGTCAGCGCAGGCATCACGACCGAAAACCACGCCAGCCGGATCGGCTTCTTGCCGAAATGCCCGAGGTCGGCGTACAGCGCCTCGGCGCCGGTGACGCACAACACCACGGCCCCCAGGATGATGAAGGTGATGCCCGGATTGTTGAACATGAAGCCCAGCGCATAGTGCGGGCTGATGGCCTTGAGCACGCCCGGGTTGGTGGCGATGTGCACCACGCCCAGCAGGGCGATGACCGCAAACCAGACCAGCGTGATCGGGCCGAAGAATCTGCCGATGCCGGTGGTGCCGCGCTTTTGCACCGCGAACAGCAGGAACAGGACCACCAGCGTCAGCGGCACCACGTAGGTCTTGAACGCCGGGGACACCACCTCCAGACCCTCGACCGCCGACAGCACCGAGATCGCCGGCGTGATGACCCCGTCGCCGTAGAACAGCGAGGTACCGAAAATGCCGACCAGCAACAACACGCTGCGCAGCCGCGGGCTTCCTTTGACCGCCTGTGAAGCCAGCGCCAACATCGCCACCAGGCCACCTTCGCCGTTGTTGTCCGCGCGCAGCACCAGCACCACGTATTTCACCGACACGATGCTGGTCAGGGTCCAGAAGAAGATCGACAGGATGCCGTAGATGTTGCCCGGCGTGAACGGCACGTGGCCGCTGTTGAAGACTTCCTTGAGCGCGTACAGGACGCTGGTGCCGATGTCGCCGTAGACGACACCGATGGCGCCCAGGGTGAGCGCGGTGAGGGAGGATTTGGAAGCTGACACAAGACGGCCCCGCTAATTGCCTTGGCGAGGTTTTGTTGCCTGGAAGGAAACGATTGTGCGCCCGCTGGCTCGGGTTCGACCCCGTGGCCGGTCCCTAAATCCGCACCGCGATTGAACTATGTTGCACTGCAACAACTCATCACCCCGGGCGAATCTTGCCGATCGAACGCCATTTGGCATCGGGCCTGGGCGCCGGGCCGGCGCTCAGTCGTAACTCTCGGCGTCGGGGTCGGTCGCTTCGAGTTCGTAGCTGGCGGCCAGCATCGCGAGCCGGCCGATCACGCCGTACATGTAGAAGCGGTTGGGGGCGCTGGCGCCCGGCCGCATGCCCGGCTGGGGTAAGTGCGTACTCTCGGCAAAAGCCAGGGGCACGAAACTGGAGCCCGGGGCATTCAGGTTTTCGTCGATGTCGCGCCCGGCGTGGATGCGGTAGAAGCCGCCCACCACGTAGCGGTCCATCATGTAGACCACCGGCTCCGCCACCGCGTCGTTGATGCGTTCGTTGGTCAACACTCCCTCCTGCACGATCACCTCGAGTGGCGCCGCGGTGGCCGTGTCGCGGCCGGCCGTACCCGGGCCGGGGCGCAGCAGCGGTTCGAGATCCTTGACATCGCGCACGGTGATGATGCCCATGCGCGAACTGCTGTTGTCGGCCTTGACCACCACGAACGGCTTTTCATTGATACCGTATTCCTTGTATTTTTTCTTGATACGGGTGAGCAGCGCATCCACATTGCTGGCGAGGCACTCCATGCCCGGGTTTTCAGCCAGATTCACCTCACCGCAGCTATTGAACATGGGGTTGATCAGCCAGGGGTCAACGCCAATGAGCTTGCCAAACCGTTTGGAGACCTCTTCGTAGCTCTTGAAGTGCGTGCTCTTGCGCCGGGTAGCCCAGCCTGCATGCAAGGGCGGCAACAGGTATTGTTCGTGGATGTCTTCCAGAATGCCGGGTGCCCCGGCACGCAGGTCGTTATTGAGCAAAATCGTGCAGGGGTCGAAGTCTTTGACGCCAAGACGACCCCGGCCACCGCCTTTTTTGCGGATGACCGGCTCCAGCGTCACGCTTTCGCCATTTGGCAGTTCGATGGTGGTGATCTTCTTGATGTCGGGGTCGATGGAGCCAATGCGCACATTGAGGCCCGCCATGTGAAAGATGCGCCGCAGCTGCGCCAGATTGCTCAGGTAAAACGAGCTGCTGGCATGGTTCTCGGGAATCAGAAGCAGGTTGCGGGCCTCGGGGCAGATTTTCTCGATGGCCGCCATGGCCGCCTGCACGGCCAGCGGCAGCATGGCTGGCGTCAGGTTGTTCCAGCCGCCAGGAAACAGGTTGGTGTCTACCGGGGCCAGCTTGAACCCGGCGTTGCGAATATCGACCGCACTGTAAAACGGCGGCGTGTGCTCCATCCACTCCAGGCGAAACCAGCGCTCGATGGCGGGCATGGCGTCGAGCACACGCTGCTCAAATTCGTTGATCGGGCCTGCGAGCGCGGTGACGAGATGGGGAACCATGCGGCCTTTTTGTCGGTGAATCTGCGGTCAATTAACGGTATGTCAGCGG